>NZ_CP080035.1:0-76784 GCF_019395145.1 Brevundimonas nasdae | reverse complement strand
CATCGTATCCTAGAAATCTGTGCCCGGCTCTTTGGAGAGCAGGACGAAAAGGCGTTCAGCGATGTCTTCCAGGGACATCACGCCAGCGCCGGCATAGGTCAGGCACCCTTCCCGCTTCCGGCAGGGCAAAAGTTCCATCATCTGTCCGTTGGCTCCGCGCACCCGACGCGGCCGCACTTCACCAGTCCGGGGATCCACGTCGGACGACTGGAAGAAGAGCAGCGCTGGCGTCATCTGGCGCACACCCCATTGCTGCAGTTGGCCTTGGTCACGCCGTGCGCTCGGGAAATGCTGGTTGGGCGCCCCGTCGGCCGAGATGGCGGAGACGGACATGCCAAACCGATCACCGAAGGACTTCACGATTGGCGATGCAATCGTGCAGGGCCCACAACTGCCCCTGTAAACGTAGAACAGCCCGACCTTGTCGGACACATTTCGTAGGAAGAGATCTCGGTCGGCCAGCCTGTCGTCGGTCCAGCCGTGCTTCGCCACTTCCACCACAGGTCGTTTGACCGTGTAGTCGAGCTCTGGGTTCGTCCAGACCAGGCGGCGATAATAGTCGGCGAACATGCCGCCCTTATCCAGGGCGACTTGCTGCAGACGATAATAGGTCTCCACCGTTTCCGGCGAGGGCCGCCAGGTGGCGATATTCCGCGCTTCTTCGAGCTCTTTCTGGAACTGTTCAAGCTCGGCGATCTCGGGCGCGCGCATCGAGCGCAGCGGAGAATTCTCGCTCCTCTCTTCGGGCTGCTCGGGGGGCGCGGGACGGTCGCAGTAGAACCACTGTCCAAGGTCGCGGCCACAGTAGGTCTGTTCTTGGGAGGGCGCCTGCGCGGAGGCGGCGCCGAATGCGCCAAATGCAAGGGCCACGACTGCGGCCGAGATCGACCAGCTGCGCCGGTGTCCCATCTTGTTTCTCCTGGTGGAATTCGGGGTCGTCATGGCTTTCCAGCCTCGTCCACATCGCCGAAGCCCGGCGAGTTCGACCCCATGAGGTTGCTGATGTTCTGAGAGATCCGGCCCAGCGTGCTATTCGGGTCCGGATTTGTGATTTTCTTCATCGCGTCGGCGGTGAAATCTGAGAAGTCGGCATTGCTCAGGTCGAGCCGCTCAAACTCTTCGACCGAGAAGCCGCTGCAGTCCGCGTCCTTCGGCGTGCCCCAATCCTTGCCGATCTGGGGACGGCCCGTTTCGTGAACGATGCGGGCCAGCGTTCCGTCGAAGGAGCAGTAGCGCATCGACTTTTCGAGGCAGACGCCCAGGAACGACTTTTGCGAGCAGTATGTCCCGACATAGTGCGTGGACTTTGCTTCCTGGCGGGTCATCAGCGTTTCCTCTTCCTGAGAACACTGCGTCAGACCGATATCGACACCCCACCCGCTATCTTTGCAGCAGTTGCGGAAGCCCAGCACCGCCTTGCGGCAGCGCATCGGCTGTCCTTTGAAGATCGTCAGGTTCTTCGAATAGTCTTCACCGGCCATCTGGGCGATGAGAAGCGCGGCCAGGGCGTCGGGGAGATCAGAGCTCCCTTCGTCGTCCTGCCCTATGCACATACTGCCGATGCAAACCTTGATCTGGCAGGTGTCCTTGGTCTCCTCGACCAGGACCTCTTTCTTGCACTGATAGACGTTCTCGAAAGTCCGGCATTGATCGTCACCAACCTGCCCGTCCAGGCATTCTTGGCGTAGCAGCTCACAGCCCGACGCGGGCTTGCAGTTCGTCTCTTGGGCGCCGGTCGTTTCGCAGACGTAGGTATCCGTTTCTTCCCAGCACGGCGCCGTGGTCGGAACACCGTTTATGATGCGGGTCCCGCCTGGCTGGGTGCATTGCGTATCCTTCTTGCGGCACTTCGTATCCGACGCAGGCCTGCAGGACGCGGGGCCCTCCATTTCGCCGCCCACATGCTCAGTGATTTCGCCATCGGGCGGCCCAGCGCCTTCAACAATATCCTTGCAGCGATAGGTCTTCTCGACGCCGGAACACACGCCGTTCGGGTCCTTAAGAGCGCACGTCTCGTTCACGACCTGGCAGGTCTTTACAGGCCCGCAGGTATCAACGGCTGCAGATGTGCTGCAGGTCCATGTTTCTTGGCGCTTCCAGGGGTCGCGGGTCACCGAGAGCCCATTGATGATGCGGGTTTCGTTGCCGATCAAAACCTTGTCGGCGGTCTTGCGACAAGACGGATCGTTGCGGTTGGTGGCGCAGGGGTCAGTCCAATATTCCCCTACGATCTCGCGAGGCGTGTCGATCGGGGTTCCGCCGTTATTGACCGGGTTGTCGCAACGATAGGTGCGGTCGTAGGCCGTGCAATTGCCTGCCCTGTCCTGGCTGGCGCATGTCTGGCTCTGCTGAGTGCAGCCGCTGAACGGCGCACACGAATTCACCGTCGATGACGCTGAGCAAATGTAGTCCTCACGGACATGCCAAGGATTGCGGGTTACCGGGAGGCCATTGATGACCTTAGTGGCGTTGCCTTCAATGACGACTTCGCCCTGCTTTACGCAGGCGCCATTGCCCGCCAACGCATTACATCCATTGTCCCAGGTGTCGGAGACGATATCGCGCAGGATCTCCTTGGGTGTGCCCGCTCCGGCCACCGGGTCCTCGCAGCGGAAGTCTTGCTCGTAGCGCGAGCAGCCGCCAGAGGGATCACCGTAGGTTTTCTCCTTACCGGTGCAAACACCAGCAGAGTTTGTGGCAATGCAACGCTCACCAGTTTGGGACATGCCTGCGGGCGGTTTGCACCCAGGATAGTTTGATAGCGTGGAGCAGCTGAATACCTCCTCCCATTTCCAACAAGAACGATAGACTTGTTGCCCGCTGATAGTTCGCGTCCCACCTGCTTCAACACAGGTACGAGCGACAGGGCGGCAGGCGGGGTTGTTCTCGACCCCAGCTGGGCAAGTTCTAAGGAGGGTCTCTGTGTCGCTGATCTGTGGGTTAAACGGCTTGTAAAGTGCGAGACCGTATGTGCCGCCATTCCTGTCGTTCCGGAGCCACATGTCCTGGCCGTCGAGGCTGTAGTCGCTCCATCCTGCCATCGGCGGGGGGCCTGGGCATCGAACAGCAAAGGCGCGTTCCTGGCCACCGCCACTAGGCACGTCAGCGCTGATCCATTCGACGGTGCAGCCGGGTAGGAACCCCTGAATCCTGCTTATCGGGTAGGGGGGGTTGTTATTGAATCGAGTTACCCGGCCAACAGCCGTAACATTGCTCGAATATTCGATCTTCTGGGTTGCATGGCAGACGTGGTTTTCTTCCGACCCTTGGTAACCCTCCTGACAGACGTAGCTCGAAGGAAGACCCGATGGGGCCGCACAGACCTGGCCGCCCGAGGGCGCGCAGCCCGGCTTTCCGTTCGCGGTACAAGCCGCATTGGGCGCGTGCGTCGATCCATTCCAAGTCTTCACGCAGCCATAGACATAGTCTTCGTCAACGACCACGACCCGCTTCCTTTCACAGGATGCGGGGGTGTGTGTCCAAACCGTGCCCGTTTTACAGGCATAAACGTAGTCCACGTCAACAACTACAACCCGTTCGGGTTCGCAGGTCTTAGACGTGGAAGTCCAACGGTCGCCCGATAGGCATTTGTACAGATAGTCGGTATCGAAGATTGGCTGATAAGACCGTGCGCAAGTCTCTTCCTTATCGACAGCAGCCTTGCCGCTCTCGCATGTGTAGAGGGTCGTTTCAGTCCGTGTCTTCTGCCCGCTTTCGGCACGGCAGGAGGTCGTCGCGTCATCGGTCAGCCCGCCTGTGTGGCCCTGGGCGTCCTTGAAAATGTCAAAGCTGCGCTGCAGCCAATCGTCGTTGTTGCTCAGGTCGTAGCGAGCCGCATTTACGGCGCCGCCGCCAAGGACCTCCAGGTACTCGTTGCCAGGAGCATTTGCGACGCCGGCCGAGATCAACCCGTCCGGGTTGTCGCCATAAGACTCCCAGCCTCCGCTATTGCCGAGGCCCGGGACAATTTGGTTCGGATCTCCAATGGGCTTCGGCTGATTTGCGCCAGCAAAGGCCCCTGCTCCACCATCCCCTGTCGTTGTTTGGCTGGACGCCATCGGTGCAACCGATGACGCCACAGCGAGAACCGCCAGCCCGAGAATCCGGGCGACAAGCGACTTAGTCGAAGATGGTGCAGACACCGTAATTCACCCCTCTAGGCGCTCCAGTGCCGCACGAGCGACATCTGGCGCAGCATCGCCGCGCTGCGCGATTTGGCGCAACGCTTCCGCGAGGCTGACATTCCCCGCGATGCGGTCATGAGGGGTTACCGAGCTCACGCAGTCCACGCCGTCCTGACAAGGTTGCACAGGGGACGTGGCCGCAATGAACGTCGGGACGCGATCTACCCCATAGGCCCGGAAGACCTGTGGCTCGATCGCGAGACCGCTAAGATCATCTTGCCCGAAAACTTGGCGCGCAACAACTAGCGTGCGCTCAAAAGAGCCATCTACAAGACCGCGAATGACGAGCCGGGCGCCTGCCTTCTGGGCGTCGGCCGATAACTGCCTCAGGGCCTCGCGCGGCATGGTCAAAGAGACGGCGATATACAGCGCGCCGCCCTCGTCCTCGTTTGCGATCATCATCTTGGCGGCGTCACCAAAGGCGCTGTCGTCCAGGGCGACCATTCGCATACCTTCAGCAAGACGTGCCTCGTTCACCGCAGACAGAGTCCGCGCCTCCTCACGGTGCGCCTCGGAGATCCGCGTCGCTTGCGACAACCATTCGCCCAGGCTTGCCTCAGCGCTACGACCCCGCGCTTCGGCCTCGTCAATGAGGGCTCTCACAGCAGCGCCCGTAGCGTCCTGGGCCAGGACCGGCGTACAGGTCCACAAGACAGCGCCAAGCGCCATCGCGCCCGACGCCATCTGCATGATCGGCCAGTTTGCGCGCCAGCCCAGCCACAGCAGATTGATGGCGACATAGAAGATGCCGCCGACGATAATCCACGCCGATACAGTTCCGTCGAATGTTGGGATGCTCATTTTCTTGATCTCTATGGAACCACTGTCACGCAGCAGTTGCGCTTACGCCAAACGAGATAGCCGTAGTCTTCTCCCTTAATCGGGAAGGACTTGCCGCTCTCGTAGGGCACACTCGACACGCCTATTGCGGGGCAGGTGAAAGGGCCTGTTGTATGGCGGACCGGGTTCACCATCTGGAACCTGTATTGCCGCTTATCCATGATCGGCATCTTGTACTTGCGGCACGACGCCTTAGGCCCGCTTGTGCCATCGGCGAGCAACTGGCGGTGCATCTTGTAGGCAAACCGGGCGGCCACGAGCAGCGACCCCTGGACGTTGCCGTACTCGCCCGAAACGTTGCCGGTCATGGGATACATTGTCGTCTGGCACCCGGCGCACCAGAACATTTCGTTTCTGACGTGGCCTGCCGTTGAGGCCGCACAGTCCACCGAGCAGGCCGCCACAGCGATAGGATTGGCGAAGACGAGAGACTCGGGGTGAATGAGAACCGCCAGGTGGTCGTCATTCCAGAGCGGATCGAGCTCGGTGATGTATGCGATATCGAACGTCATACGCTCGACGCACAGAAAGTCCGTCAGCAGCTCGAGCCAATACATCACAGGATAGATGTACCAGTGGACATGATAGGCGGATCTGTTCGCGACCCCATCGCTGGAGCGAGACGACTTGGCTGGATAGCCAACGCCAGGGTCAATCTTCACGCCGCCCAGGTTCACGAAACAGAACGGCTTCTGCGTCACATCAACGAGGCGAACGGGCTCCCAGAACCCGACGTTCAGGCCGATCATAACGAAAGGCGGTAGAGTGGTCGGGCAAAGGCACACCGGCGAACTTGGGTTCGGGGTGTCGGGCTTGTTGCCCTTGAACAAGGGGATGCTCCCCAGCGTCAGGGGGAACATGCAAGACCAGCATACGTCAGTGATCGGATTCACGAACCGCCCTGAGCAGCTGGCTCCCGGCACGTCGGCCGCCGCAGCAGCGACGGCGGGCGCCGCTACGGCGGACAGGTTCAAGGCTGAGGCAGTTGCATTGATCGAGGCTGAGGCTTCAGCTGCAAGCCCGAGGTTCAGGCCAACGATCGCGGCGATGCTGACAGCTCTCTTCCAAAAGACGCCCGCCCGGATCACGGCATCAACTCCGAAATCCTAAGCTGCGAGCCTTCCCTGGCGATCTTTGCTGGCACTTGCTCAAGGCTGAAGTGCTCGACCAGACGCGCTTCCTGGTCGAAGTAGAACTGCACCCCTCGGCGGCGCATGAGTTCAAGCGGTGCGCCGTTTGTCAGGATGATCCTTGTGCGGTGCTCGCCCGCAGCCCGCATCTCCTTCAGCGCCCATTCGACCTGGCGTGTGTCGTCACCGTCGATGAACAGCATGACCCGGTCAAAGTCGGGTAGGCGTTCCAGCGGATTGATCCGGTCTCCCGCTCTCGCGAAAACTCGGCCCCGGTGATCTGCGTAATCCTCCTTGACCGTAATGGTCGGGTCGAAGAGCCACGACCGCGCATATGTGGTCGTCCGGACCGGCGCCGGATTAGGTCGCTCGACCTTTTGCTCAACGCGGCGGGTAAACTCGCGCTGCAGTTGGTCTATGCGCCCTTCTTTTTCAGCCGCCTTCAGACGCGCGGATATCACCTCAAGAATGTCCTGTTCGCCAATCGTAAACGTATGGCCGATGACGCCCAGGTCCTTCGCGGAGGCGGGACTTGCGCCCAGACAGGCCGCAAACAGAAGGCCCAACAGGGCTGCGAATTTGCTCATAAAATTGGCTCCCCAATCCCGATGATCCGACGCGAATCCACGAGGCCGATGACGGCGTATCGACTGTCCAGGCTGTCCTTGTGGTCGCCGGCGACATAGATTTTCCCAGTCGGGATGATTCCAACCGGGCCAGGCTCTACGGGCCTACCGCTGCGGTCGTGCGTCTTCACCCTGCCAACGGGAGAACCGGCGACATACACCTGGTCCTCACGGTGCTCGATCACGTCACCCGGAACACCGGCAACACGCTTCACGAATGATGAGCCAGCTGGATAATACTCGTTGTCTGGAACGACGAAGGCGACGAGGTTTCCTCGTGCTGGCTGTCGTTTCTGAGTGTCGACGATATAGCCCCAATTCCCCAGGCTATCCGTCTCGTTGAACCCGACACGATATCTCGTAAGGAATTCCTGTCCGACTTTGAGGCTGAGCGCGGCGACCAGGACGATGGCCGCCGCTCCGACTTTTCTCCAGCTCCGCTGAGAATTACTCGACATCCGCGTCGGCCCTCTCAGCACCCGCCTTCATCACGGCAGCGATATCGACCGTCATGTCGGATAGGAAAAACTCGGCAATTCGCTCGTACTTGGCAAAGGGCATCTCGGCACGCTGGCCGTCCCCCTGCGCCGTCACCTTCACGGCCACAAGCTTGGTTGGAAGCCCACGCTCACCAGGCACGATCAGGTAGCGATCGACGGGCGGCGGTGTGCAATGGAACAGCAGAAACCGACGTTCATCAGCAGCCAACTTAGTCACTCCGATCGTCGCCTACTGTGGGAATCCGGGCAAAGCCTCGGAGGCTTCGCTCTTCGGTTGGGCTTGTTGGGGAGCCCCCCTCCGAGCCGTCGCCTCCTTCATCGCCGCCTGAACGGCGGCTTCGACCTGTTCCGTCACGTCTGGCGCTTCGCCGGCCAGCACAGCTTCACGGGCGATCAGCAGGACGTGTCGCCCTTCGGCTGCTTTACGAAGGGTGTCTTGGGTCACGGACAGATAGAGCTCTGTCCTTACTGCGACCTCTTCTGGTGAGATGTTGGCCATCGCCAATTGCGCCATGTAGTTCGTGGTCAACTGTCGAATGCCGACCGTCATAATCTCAGGGCTGGCCTGCAGCTCGGAGATCTTCACCCAGGCGAAGACGTTGGAAATGGTCAGCAGCGCGATTGCGGCCGCGGCCGTCTGGCCCTTTGTAGGGGCCCACGCCTTAGCGCCATCAACGATGGCTTGCCCCAATGCGCGCTGCTTGGGCGCAGGCTTGGCAACTTGGACCTTGCTCTTGTTCTCGTCCATTTTAGTGTTGCGCTCCCTTGCGCCGTATTGTCGAGGCGAGCCCTGCCGCCACGAATGAGGATGCTGCGGCCCAGACCGCAAAGATCGGCCACAGGACGCGCCGTTGAGCGTCAGGTTCGGCCGCCACGAAATGGGTCAAGAAGCTGGCCAGAACCGACGCGCCTTTTTCGAGATCAAAGGCCGTCACGCTCAACGCCAGCAGGGTCAGAAACCCCAGGCCTGAAATCATCGCCAGGACGCATACGCCGACGATATCCGGCACTGCCGAAAGAATGCGCGCCGGCTTCATTTGCGGAACCAGTTCGGGAAGCGCTGCTTCGCAATCGCTGTAACCACATCGTGGAGCTCGGCCCCGCCGTCGACAGCGACCTTGATCTGATCAAAGACCGCCGCTGTCGTTGAGAACAGGGTGACTGTGTAAGGATCGAGGACAAGACGGCCGATGAACCGGGCTTCAGGCCCGATTGCAAAAAGCTCGGAATACTCGCCGTCCTTGACCTTCAGTGTCCGGAGAAGCGCCATCGTCGGTTCATCGACCAGGAGCTTATCGCTGCTGGCCAACTGCTGAAGAGTTTCGTCCTTCAGGCGGAGGATCAAAACGTGGTCGCTGTTCGCGAAACAGGCGGCCGCGCCAGTCGTCTTGAAATAGTCCTCCAGGGATTGCGTGCCCGTGACTAGGGCGCCGCCTTCTTTCCGGCATCGACGTGCGAAGCCCTCGATAAAGGCCCCCGTCGATCCGTTGGCCAGCATCTTCCAGGCCTCGTCGATAATCAGGATTTTGCGGCGGCTACGTCCGCCAAGGCGCATCCTCTGTCTGACGAGGAAGAAGAGCGCGAGGATGATTACGGCGCGCAGTTCGGCCTTGGTTTCGAGAGAACTCATCTCGAAGACCGTCAGGGGGTTTCTGATATCAATATTGGTCTGGCCATTGAAAATGCCGCCATACACAGCCCCCTTGTCATAGGCCGCCAGCGACCGCGCGAGGCTCAGACCGAGGGGGCCATGTTTATCTTTCAGCTCCTCGATCACATGGGCGAAGCTTCCGCCTTTACCGTGAGCGTCCCAGACGGCCTTAACCGCCATTTCGGTCACGCCGCGCTCTTCAGATGAACAGCCATCGTCGCCCCTGGCCGCCTGTTCGATCATAAGGCGCACCATCTGGAGACCTTCAGCCAGGTACTCGCCGGGTTCGTCTCCAGCCGCGTCTTCTGCATCAATCAGATTGAAGGGGTTCAGGCAGGGCCGCTGGTCCAGGTCGAACTCAACGAAAGCTCCTCCGAGTCCTAGCGCCGCGTTCTTGAACGACATGCCGTCGTCAATCACGACGACTTCTGCATCCGCCCCACGATAGGCCGCCATCATCTCCTGCATCGTCACGGATTTGCCGGATCCCGAGGATCCCACGACGCAGGTGTTATGGTTGCCCGCCTTGTTGTCGAAGTTCGACCACTGCATCACCTGGCCGCGACGACCGACAAGCAGGAGGTGGGGGACTTCGCCGCCCATGAACTCGCCTTGCAGCGGGGCGATTTTGGCAACCGCTGTTGTCGGCATCCGCCGCGTTTTTCCCCTCTTCTTGAGGTCGGAGAACATGCCGCGCCCCAGAGTGAGCGGAAGACAGGCCAACAAGGTTGGCAGATGAACGTCATCGGCGCGCTCGAGCTCAAACCGTGTGTTGCGGAAGACGGCGCGCAGCTTGCTTTCCGCCTCGGCCGCCTTCTTCACGGGAGCGATCGAAATGACCGACATTCCGACATCGGCCAGGACAGCGCCGTCCGAGACTTGTTCCATCACCATGGCCCAGTCGTCGGCTGACTTGCGGGTGTCAGGGAACATGGAGTTGAGCTTGTTGCTCGCCGCCTGAGCGGTTCGCATTCTGCGAAGTTCACTCTCCGTCTTCGTCTTCTCATGAGACGAGGTCTGGAAATATAGGGTCATCACCGTAGGGCCGATCACGCGGATCGTGTCGTTGAACATATCGCCCAACAACTTGCTCATGTGGCCTTGAGTGAAGTGTTCCGGGTAGCGTTTCACGTTGAACGCCCTGAGCTGGAACTTGGCCTCGCGCGCTCCACCTTCCCGCTTGAGGGCAACTTCCTCTAGCGGGGTATCGGGCATTAAGAAGTCGTCGCTTTCTGCCCGCGACCTGATGTCTATTCTGTCTCGGTAGATGGTATAACGCGTTTCCGCATCAACCATCTGCTGATTAATCCAACGCTGCGGATCGTATTCGTCAGAACGACCCCTGATATTCAGGCTAGGGTTCAGTATGTCCGCAACAGCCCGTATCAGCTCCATCGGTCCCATCGTGAACGACTGCACCTGGGCCATTGCCTGCAGGTCCGATTGAAACTTTGAGCGGGCCTCTACGAGTTGCTCAACGACCATCGGTTCATCCACATCCATCTCAATGCAGATGAAGATGCGATAATCGCGCAGGTAGAACGGATCGGTCGATGAGGCAGACTCCCAGGCCGCACGCCTGAAGTGCTCTCGTCGGAACTCCGCCAGGCGCTTGAATGATGGATCCTGCCCCGCGCGGGCGGACGCCCAGTGGTCAACCACTTCCCCAATCTTCGGAGACGCATAGGAGATGACCTGGACCGACGATCCTGCCGGCACGGACGTGAACAGATCCCCGAGCATCTTGTTCGTTGTCTCGTTCGCGCCGATCATTGGGATGACTTCGAGAGCCCAACCCAGGGTCTTGTTCGTCGCAAACAGCTTATGCTCCGCATCCCAGGATCGGTACGGAAGTAGGCCGCTCAGGGTAGGAGCGCGGAAACGCTCGCGCGGTGAGTCGGAGGGTGGCGCTTCAGGCGCCATGAAGTCCGACACCGCGTCGAGAAACCGGCCAACGCTCTTTGCAACGACGTTGCTCATTTACTATTTCTCCAGCGCGTTCCGGCCGAGACGGTCGATTTGGGCGGATGCTGTCGCGGTCGATGGCGCTGGCATCCACCAGCCCCCACGCCGCATTACCGCCATGACCTCAGAGCGATGGTGAAGGTCGCCCTGCGCATCGACCCAGGGTGCAAAGACGATCCTGATGACCTGGTCGCCTTCGCGTCGGACACCGCCTTGGTCACTGGAAAAGACGAATGGGTCAGGAGCCCACCAGCGGACCGGACCGGCGCCTTCAATCCCGGTTGCAGAACTCGCAGTGCCAGGGGCACCCCGACGCGGAGCGGAATTGTCGATCGCAGAGATCGGGGCGCAGCTGGTCCCGGTTTCCGCCGAGCAAGCCCAGGATCCTTTAGTGTTTGTGCTCCCGCAGGCGGACAAAGCCGCTGCTGTCGCCACAAGGGCGATTGGTAGGAGGATCTTCATTAGCGCCCCCCGGCCAGGAAGGTCCGCAGCTCTGCGATAGGCATCCAGCCTTCGTTCGTAGTGCCGTCGGCGCGAACAATGACCGGCGTGCCCTGGAAACGCGCCTTATGGAAGAAGTCTGTATTCGCTTTCGCGGCGGCTTCAGCCGCAGAACAGTCGCCTGAGACCTTGAGCTCGCCGCCGCTGTGAATCGCGTTGATCGCGGAGACCCGATCCTGACTGCAAAGAGCCAGTTTCGCCTTCTCGAGGCTGTCAGGAGACAGGATTGCCACCGGGTATTCGGTGATCTCAATGTCGGTGACCGACTTCAGGTCATTGGCGAGTTTCTGACAGAAGCTGCAGTTCAGGTCTGTGAAGACCGTCATCTTCAACCGCGCCCCAGGATTGTGGACGACGGCGTTTGCCTTAGGCAGAGCGGACAGTTCGGCCAGGTCCACCTTAGCCCCGGCTGCTGGCGCTGCAGCTGGACCGGCAGTCGTAGGCGCAGGCGTTTCCGCCCGCTGCTCTCCGAGGATGCGCGCTTCGCCTTCCTGCATGGCGGCGAGTTCACGCAGCCTTGCGTTTGTCAGATCCTTCTTCGCCGCGAGATCCAGGACGGATCCGACAGCCACGTATTTGGCATCACGTGTGGAATAGAAGACGTTTTTCCCGGCTATAACTTCGCAAAGGGGGCCTGGGCCAGCGCTACAATCCACAGAGCTGATCGAGGCAGCGGGAAAGGCCTTCTGCAGACGCCCCTTCAACAGGAAGGTGTCGGCGACGGACTTTACAGGAAGAGCGGCCACGCCCGCCACGACAACGACAACAGCTGCAATGGCGATTTCGGATTTTTTGGGCTTACGGAATTTCATGGGGGTATCCCTCTCGGGGCTGTTGTTTGGGGATTTAGCGACGACGCGCTGGGGCGGGCCGTTCCAGTTGGAAGCCGGTCAGCAGCACAAGCTCGACTTCAATGCCTGTCGGCATCTCAATCACGGGCTGGTACTGTTCAGCGCGCTTGACGAAGTAATCTGAGAGCACGCCTGCAGCGCCGCCGACGCCCGATCCCAACGAACCGGCAGCCAGGTCGCCGGGGTTGAGTTGAGGCGAGGATAGGATTCCGCCCTCGCCTATCCCGATGTTACGGTTCAGGGAGTTCGTATATTGCGAGAGGCTGTTTCCAAGACCCGAGAGAGTGCCGGCGACGAAAGCCCTGCTTGTAAGGCCGCCCTCACGGGTGATGACGTTGCCGCGAACGCCAGCCTTACCGCGATGCGAGGCATAGCCCTCGACGGTGGCCACGGAAAATCTGCCTTCACCTGCAGGACAGGTGATCCTCTGAAGGCGGATATAGACCTTCTCGGAGGACAGTTCCCCATAAGCGGCGCCGTTGACCATGCATCCTGTCAGATCCGTGGTTTGGTAGCGACCATTGGCGCCGACGTGAACGGCTGGCCCGGTCAGTCGAAAGAGGACCGGCTTCGGATCAGAGTTGGTCGTCACGCCCGTTTGTGCGTCGACGCCGACGAGGACACGGGCCGGTGCGTAAGCGTTCGGCGGCACATAGTTACGAGAGTCGAAGACTTGCCCTGCAGGGCTCATGAACTGCGAGTTACCGCCTGCCCCTGACGTTCCGCCCTCCCGGTCGTTGGAGGACCTGGTGCTGGCTGGCGTCGATCCGCCACCCTCGCCCATCCTGACCGTATTGAGTGCGCGGCGTGGTCTAGCTTCTTCGCCATTATAGCCGCCCCCGCGCGGACCACCCGCTGCGCCGCCGAATGGGTCGGGTCCACCTCTCGGCCCTGTCCCTTCTCCGGCCACCATGAGCTGGGGAGGTCCAGACTGGCCTTGCTGCGCTATCGGCGCTGGTGTTCCAGCGCCGTTGCGTTCCAGGACCGCAATCGTGCGCAAGGCGTTGGCCCTGTCGGCCTCGAGTTCGGCCTTGAGCCTTTCGTTCTCCATAGAGAGCACGCCCCGCTCCTGGTTCACTTCGGAGATCTGGGCGTCCAGTTGCTCGACTTTGACTTTCAACTCTTCGGCCGCGGCTTCACCGCGCTTCTGGCCGCTACCCGTGGCGACCCTGGCGGTCGTCAGGATTTTTGCAGAGGTTTCTTCGTCAGCCGGTCGCTCGGTAGGATCGGCGAACATATTCCACGCCACGGTTCCCGTCAGAGCGAGAACGCCGGCCACGAGAACACCGCCCACGATCAGCTTACGCTGCTTCGCTTTGGCGTTGCCATCGCCGAGGATTTCCTCGGTGTCTTCTGCCCCCGGCAGCTCCATATCTTCAGACATCAGCGGCTCTCCTCGACGAGGAAGACGCGGGCGCTTCCTCCGGGCTGGAGTTCGTCACGGTCAGCCGCAACAGCCAGAACCCCGGCAACAAGGAACGGATCAACGAGGACAGGCGCCGTCGACTGGGCCTTGTTGTTTATGACGAGCTCTTGCCCGATCAGGCCCGCCCCCTCGCAAGTCCTGACCACACGCATTGAATAAGGGCCGACATCGCGTCCGGCTGCGCTTCGGGGACTGCAGCGCATTCCTTCGGGCGTCTCGTTGCGGAAAAGGACGCGAACCATTGCGGTCGCCGTTTCAAGATATTCGCTGCGTCGTTCAGTCCGCTCGACACTGGCACCCTCTGCAGGGCGTGCGTCACCCGCCGAGACTCTGATGTTCTGGCCAGCGATCGCCGAAACATGAAGATTGGCCTGAAGCGTCCGGCCGCTCGCCGTGACGAGAAATAGGTTGAAGCTTCGCCCCAGCGACGGCCCGTCGAATCCAACATAGACATCGCCGGTTGTTTCCTCGGCCTCGACCAACATTTGCGGGCCATCGGGGTCCTGCAGCGTTCGCACGGAGACGATGCGGTCGCCAATGATCGAGATCCGCGTTAACTGTTCGGCAGACACCACCGCCTCGAATGTCCCATTTTCCGCGCGCAGCACTCCGCTTGCATCACGGGTGCTGGGGGCCGAAACCGCGCCAGCAGGACTGAATGGGTCGGATTGTGCAAAGGTCGCGCCTGCAGGGACCAAAAGGCCCAGGGCCGCGACTGCACCAAGCATCAGACGCTTCATGTCAATATTCCGGTTCTTCACGGGGCTTAACCTGCGACCCCTTTTCGTCGTTTTTCTCGACAGGGACGAAGCTTCGAAGAAGAACAAGAGAACCGCGTCTTACGAATGTAAGCCCGTAGGTCTTGTACTCACTTTTCAGGACTTCGCGGCTATTCAGGGTGTCGAGTTGTCCGACGACTTCGACATAGAGCTCTTTGGGGGCCACATAGAAACTTTGTGGGAAAAAGACCTGAGACGCTCTGTTTTCTTGACGGTTGAGCCGCTCGGAAATCATCATTTGCTTGATTTCCTGGAACGTTTCGGGCGTGGTCAGCCGTTCGACTTGCTTATCAAAGAAGTCTTCAGACTGAGGATTTCTGTTCAGGAATACGAAAGTCGCGTCACGCGCCAGTCGCTCCAGGTAGTCACGGGGCACGCCGCCACCGTTGATGGTCAATTCGCTTGTTAAGGTCGGCACGAGGATTGTCTGTCTTGCTCCGACGACACCCACAGCCAGCACGACATTGGCGGCGACACTTAGCCCGACCAGTCCAAATAGAAGTGCGTTTCTCCTGCCGACATCACGGGCATTCTTATGGATGTTTTCGATCTTCATCCTGCGAGGTCCCTGAGTTCTGAGCCGGGAGTGTCTTTGAAGTTGAACACTTTTGCGGGGAGCAACCAGTATGCCCGGTCGTATATTTGCGAGATCGAAGTGCCTTGTTTGATCTTACGGAGTAGCATCAAGAGGATGCCCCCAAGGATCAGACTTCCGACGAACTGGTTTATGAAAATGCCAAACGCCATCGGAAGGACAATCACGAGCAACTCGTCCATCGTGAAGAACGCGTATCGCGTCGGGATGTCTAAGTGTTGCGGAATATAGTAGTCTTTGTGATCCATCGAATAGGCGCTCAGTTAAGTGAGTTCGCGACCACGGCGTTGCAGTCACAATGAAACGCATACAGAGGGAACCCCTTCCCATCTGCCTGCACCATCTCCAACATGACGGGTATATGATGGAAGTACGCCGTGATCGCGTCCCGATTAGAACACGCCCGTGAAGAACGAGCTTACGATGTTCGGACCAATCCCACAGGCAAGACCGACCGCAATCGCAGAACCGAAGAAGATCCAGTTGAACTTGATGGCGATATTGATGACTGCCGAAATCAAAGCGATACCGGCAATGGTTTTACCGCCTGTGCCCGAGATAAAGTTCGTAATGAACGTATCCGCTTGCTGGAAGGTGTTGTCCGTACCGGCAACGGCTGCAGTCGTAGCGATAACCACAGCTGCAAGACCCACCATGCCCAGCGACAACACCTGTTGGGGTGTTGGCGAGGTCAAGGCGGGAAACGCGGCCTTCTGACTTAAACGAGCAAACATATAGGGATGCCCTTTTCTTTCCGTTCGATAGTTAAGATTGGTGTATCGGCTCATCCTCGACACCAGACGACAGACGATGTGCAACCTCTGACGTCTCGGTGTGTTTATGTCGGGCAAAAGCACCGGTCAAAAGGGGCGTATTTTTGCGTCAGGCGGCGTAAAAATACGCCCTTTAACCTTCAGACTACTTAGCCTTGCCCTATTTTTGCGCCATTTCCGAAAGGTTGCTACACTCCCCAAGGCGGTGAAAAATCTCTGCGCCTTCAAAAGCTTGGCCGTTGGAAACCGCTGGCTTTTGGAATGTGGAGGGGCTTAAACCCCATTCGAAAGCAAAAAGACGACGCTATGAACCACGCGCGTCGCCAGTTGGGATAAGTTCATGCCGTCAATGCGCGTCACCGTGAGCGCTGATCCGCGCTTCCTGGAGGCGATAGATGCCGGGATCCGCGCCCTTGGTGAGGCGGAGGGCACATCTGTCACATATGACGCATTTGCGCTGCTCGCCCTCGAGGCCCTCAAGGGGCGCAGCGCTATTGACGCCCTCCCCACATTGACCAGGTATCAGCCACCCTCACAGAACGGCGGTCTGGAATTCCGCCACCCAGGAGGAACAGAAGCCACGTAACAGGAACTCTTTCACGTCATGAGCCTGTCGATGCCGCGCGGGGTTGAGATCGTGTCCTGGAACCCTGAACAGATATTGACCGCTGCATTAACCCTTTACTCAGAAGGGCTTTCCTCGCGGGGCCGATTAAGACTTGTATGATTTTGGGACACGGCCATCATTTCTTCAGTGGCCTGTAGAAATGAGCCCGTTTCTTTCCGTTTGGGCGCATTTTTTCGCCTTTCGGCACTAGCCAAGCCGCGAGAAATGTCCGACTCTACAACCGTCGCTTTCAGGGGCCGTGCCCTGGGGGGGCTGTCTGCAACTGTTGGGCCACACGCTTATCGTGATGCCCCACTCCTTGCATCGGTCGGGAAGCGACAGTGTGTGGTGAAATGCGTAGGGGGCTGCACCGGATGCCGTGGTCAGCAGAGATCAACCAGGACGACCAGCTAATAAGGCGGTTGAGCTATTATGTTCATTGGCGATCGGCACAGATCGGCCGCGTAAAGGCTGCTGACGTAATGGGCGTGCATAGAGATACTTGTCGTCGATATTCAAATTATAATTTCCTGCAGGGCGAAGAGCCCAGCATATGTATTATTGCTTTGAATAAGCTTCTTCGTTATTTCGGCGACGATCTGGATAAGCTTTTCTTTGCCATCCGTAACTCGAATGACTTTTACGTCTTCCAGCATATCCTCGCCCGGACAAACCTCGTCGCTGACGTTGACAGAGACGGCCTTGCAGACCTGATTGAAACTTCAAAACGCCGAGTTGCTTAGATAAGAAATCGGGCCGCAAATGCGGCCCTTTTTTTTGTCTGATTTGCCCCTCGAATACTCTCGGACATTCGGGCGCTAGTCGCGCCCGCTCAGTGGGCGTCGCCAGTCAAGACGAACCCTCGGCCTTTGGCCGTGGCGACCGGCCCGTATCCCCGCCCTTCGCAAGAGCTGCAGGGCGGGTGATCCCCCTCGGGCCGATCGGTCCTGACATTCTCCGCCTTTTACGTGCGGCTTTGCCGCCCGCGCTCAGGATTACGCGCGGGCGTTTCAAAAGGATTCAGGTCAGTGGCTTCGGTCTTTCAGATCGGTGCTGTTTTCAGGGGTTCGCAGCGTCCGGGTGTAAACCAAAAGGGAAAAGAAGATGCAAATGTCTAAGATTACTGCTGTTGCTGAACTGGTTGAGGGCGTCATCGCCCCTCTGAATAAGTGCCACATCGCCCCTGAGAACGTTCGTTCTGATACCGATGTGATTGATGATGCACTGATTGAACTTGCAGATTCCATCAACTCACGCGTTGGGCTTGTGAACAGACCTGTTGCTTACGAAGTGAATGGAGAATTTTTCATCACTGCAGGGGGCCGTCGCTTCCGTGCGCTGCGCTACCTGAAGGCCAACAAGTCTCTACCCAAGGCCTTTTCGAAAGGCATACCGATCGACCTGCGCTCCCAGAATGACGCTGTTGCGATCTCCTATGCTGAGAACAACATTCGCGAGCCCATGACCCCTGTTGGGGTCGTTTGCGGGAGGGGGCGGAATCCTACGCTAAGGCTTTGGCCAGCGATATTCTCCGGTGAGATTGATGTGTTCCCATCCGAGCGGCGAAACATGGGCCAAGAGATCGGGCGATAGCAGCTTTCCATCGCGTTTCTGGTTTGCAACGACCTCGCCGAGCTTCATGGTGTTCCAGAAGATGATGATGGCGGCGAGCAGATTCATGCCGGCGATGCGGTAATGCTGGCCTTCGGCGGAACGGTCGCGGATTTCACCGCGGCGGTGGAAGCTGATTGCCCGCTTCAGCGCATGATGAGCTTCGCCTTTGTTGAGCCCGATCTGGGCACGCCGTTGGAGTTCGGCATCCAGAATCCAGTCGATCATGAACAGGGTGCGCTCGACGCGACCGACTTCCCGCAGGGCTGTCGCGAGCTCGTTCTGCCGCGGATAGGAGGCGAGTTTCCGCAGAATCTGGCTTGGCGCGACGGTCCCGGCAGCAATGGTGGCGGCGATGCGCAGGATGTCGGGCCAATTGCGCTCGATCATGGCTTGGTTGACCTTTCCGCCGATCAACGCTCGCAGGTGCGCCGGGGCGGCCGACGGATTGAACGCGTAGAGCCGTTTGGATGGCAGGTCGCGGATGCGCGGAGCGAACCGGTAGCCGAGAATGGCACATGCGGCAAAGACGTGATCGGTGAAGCCGCCCGTGTCGGTGAACTGCTCGCGGATATGGCGTCCAGCATCGTTCATCAGCAGGCCATCGAGGATGTAAGCCGCTTCGCTTGCCGTTGCAGGAATCACCTGGGTTGCGAACGGCGCATATTGGTCGGAGACGTGGCTATAGGCTTTCAGGCCCGGGGTATTGCCATATTTCGCGTTGACCAGGTTCATGGCCTCACCTTGCTCTGTAGCGACGAAGAACTGTCCGTCGCTCGAAGCCGACGTGCCCATGCCCCAGAACCGGGCCATGGGTAACGCTGCCTGTGCCTCGACCACCATGGCCAGCGCCCGGTCATAGGCTTCGCCCTCGACATGCCACCGTCCAATGCGGATCAATTCCCAGAAGGTGTGGGTGTTTGTCGCATCCGCCATTTTGCGCAAGCCGAGGTTGATCCCTTCCGCCAAGATAACGTTCATTAGCCCGATCCGGTCAGCGCAGGGTGCTCCTGTGCGCAGATGGGTGAACGCTTCGGTGAAGCCGGTCGCCGCATCCACCTCCAGCAGGAGATCGGTGATGCGCGTGGGCGGGATCTGCTTGTAGAGATCGAGCACCAGATCTTCGGCGCCTGTCGGCGCGGCGGCTTCGAGTTTCTCGATATGCAGAACGCCGTTCTCAATCGACCCGCCCGGGATCGTGCCTGCGCGAGCGGCACGGCCAAGCTCGCGCAACCGCATGTCGAGGCGAGCTTGCCGGTCTGCCAGCCATTCCTCCGGCCGCAATGGCACAGCGAGACGACCGCCTTCCGCGATGGCTTGTGCCGGAACGAGTGCGTGTTTCAGATCGCCATAGCGCCGGGACCTAGTAAGCCAGACATCTCCGGAGCGGAACGCATCGCGCAGATGGAACAGCACCGCGATCTCCCATAGGCGAGCGTCGCCAGCCCTCTGGGCCCGAAGGTGGCGATGCCATTTCGAGCTGGGCCGCAAGAAGCTGGTCATCGCGGCATCGTTCAAACCGGTACGAAGGACCGTCACCGCTTCCAGAAGCGGCAGTGCAACGGGCGCAGCTCGCAGATCGAGCAGGCGCAACATGCGTGGAGTGAATCGGCGGAAGCGGTGATAACCGTCGAGCACATGATTGAGCGGATCGTCGGCCATGGTGGCGGTCAGCCTGATTGCCATTGCAACAAGGGTTTTTAAGCCGTCCCACCCTGACCCACTCGCGATGACATCGCCCAGCGGCTGGCCATCATCCTGTGCATCGACCAGGGCGCCCCCGATCTCGGCGAAGGATTTCAGGGTGTCACGCACCACCCCCGCTTCGTCTGCGACCTTTGCATGGCAAATACGCTCCGAAGCACGGTAGAGACGGCCGACGATCCGGTCGTGGGTTTCGACCACTGCGTCGGCCAACATCGCCTGCCATTCCGAGACGCAAACAGCCAAGATCGCAAGCCGCCTGTCCTCCGGGAGATCGCGCATGCCGTCGGCATAATACCGTTCACCCTGCCTGCGCAGACGAGTCACCCGATGGGCAGGAACGCCGGCAAGCAGATCCTCGGGGAGATCGACGCGTTGCAGATATTCGAGCCGGTCGAGCAGCCGGTTGGCCGACGAAGAGTTCGAGCCAGGCTCGAACTGGCGCAGCCACACAAAACGGGTCACCCGATCATCAGCCGTCTCCTCGAGCAATGCCAGCAACTGTTCTCGGATCGGCATAGGCAGCCGACTGGCGATCCTCGTCTCGATGCGTCGCTCGGCATCGACGAGAGCCGCGGCACAAAGCCGCTCGATCGTGGATGTCGCGGGAAGGACAGTGCGGGTGCGTCGGCACTCGGCTACGAAGCGACGGGCGATATCCTCGTTCGACACCGCCATCTCGGCTTCTCGGAACAACCATTCCTTCAGCTCCCTCGCACCACGTCCGGAGAAGGTGCGGAAGCCGTAGAGCCCCCGTAACTCGGCAAGATGCTCGTGCCGTGTTTCCTCGCGGGCAGCATAGTCTACGAGATCGTCGGCACCCAGGCCAAGCTGCGCTCCGATAAATTCGATGACCTCTGCAGGGATCAGTTCGCCTGGAGCCAGCACCCGGCCGGGATAGCGCAGGACACACAATTGCAGGGCGAAGCCGAACCTGTTGTGAGCGCGCCGACGCAGCCTGATATGCCCAAGGTCTTCATCACTCAGCGTATAGTGCTTGAGCAAATCCGTCTGTGAAGTCGGCAAGCGCAACAGCGCGTCTTTCTGCCGATCGGTTAGAGTGACGCGACGCGGCATACATGTTCCTTTTTCAAAATCTGATAGCGTTCAAGACGCTTTATTTATGAAGCTGGTTGAGATACATTTCCAGAGGTCAATGCAATCGTGGCCGAAGCGCCGCCTCAAACCAACGTTTGTGATACATGCTGATCGGATATGCCCGCGTCTCCAAAGCCGATGGCTCGCAGTCTCTCGACCTGCAGCACGACGCCTTGCGCGCCGCAGGTGTCGAACGGGACAATATCTATGATGATCTTGCTTCCGGCGGTCGTGATGATCGCCCTGGCTTGACTGCCTGCCTCAAGTCATTGCGTGACGGCGATGTGCTGGTGGTCTGGAAGCTCGATCGCCTCGGACGATCGCTTGCCCATCTGGTCAACACGGTGAAGGAGCTGTCAGACCGCAAGATCGGCCTGCGGGTTCTGACTGGAAAGGGCGCTCAGATCGACACCACGACTGCGTCCGGTCGCATGGTGTTCGGAATCTTCGCCACCTTAGCCGAGTTCGAGCGGGATCTGATCCGAGAGCGCACCATGGCGGGTCTCGCCTCCGCGAGAGCGCGCGGTCGCAAGGGCGGACGAAAATTCGCGCTCACCAAAGCTCAGGTGCGTCTCGCGCAAGCCGCCATGGCCCAGCGCGATACTTCAGTTTCCGATCTCTGCAAGGAACTCGGCATCGAGCGCGTCACTCTCTACCGATATGTCGGTCCCAAAGGCGAGCTCAGAGACCATGGAAAGCATGTTCTCGGACTTACGTAGCAACTCGTTTCTTTTCGCAGGTTGAGCCACCTCCGCGCTTCATCAGAAAACTGAAGGAACCTCCATTGAATCGAACTAATATTTTTTTTGGTGAATCGCATTCTGACTGGTTGCCTGTCAGAGGCGGAGAATCTGGTGATTTTGTTTTTCGACGTGGTGACGGGCATGCCTTCGCGAAAATCGCACCTGCTTCCCGCCGCGGTGAGCTCGCTGGAGAGCGTGACCGCCTCATTTGGCTCAAAGGTCGAGGTGTGGCTTGCCCCGAGGTGATCAACTGGCAGGAGGAACAGGAGGGTGCATGCTTGGTGATAACGGCAATTCCGGGAGTACCGGCGGCTGATCTGTCTGGAGCGGATTTGCTCAAAGCGTGGCCGTCAATGGGGCAGCAACTTGGCGCTGTTCACAGCCTATTGGTTGATCAATGTCCGTTTGAGCGCAGGCTGTCGCGAATGTTCGGACGCGCCGTTGATGTGGTGTCCCGCAATGCCGTCAATCCCGACTTCTTACCGGACGAGGACAAGAGTACGCCGCAGCTCGATCTTTTGGCTCGTGTCGAACGAGAGCTACCGGTGCGGCTCGACCAAGAGCGCACCGATATGGTTGTTTGCCATGGTGATCCCTGCATGCCGAACTTCATGGTGGACCCTAAAACTCTTCAATGCACGGGTCTGATCGACCTTGGGCGGCTCGGAACAGCAGATCGCTATGCCGATTTGGCACTCATGATTGCTAACGCCGAAGAGAACTGGGCAGCGCCAGATGAAGCAGAGCGCGCCTTCGCTGTCCTATTCAATGTATTGGGGATCGAAGCCCCCGACCGCGAACGCCTTGCCTTCTATCTGCGATTGGACCCTCTGACTTGGGGTTGATGTTCATGCCGCCTGTTTTTCCTGCTCATTGGCACGTTTCGCAACCTGTTCTCATTGCGGACACCTTTTCCAGCCTCGTTTGGAAAGTTTCATTGCCAGACGGGACTCCTGCAATCGTCAAGGGATTGAAACCTATAGAAGACATTGCTGATGAACTGCGCGGGGCCGACTATCTGGTATGGCGCAATGGGAGGTGAGCAGTCCGGTTGCTCGGTCGTGAGAACAATCTGATGTTGCTCGAATATGCCGGGGAGCGAATGCTCTCTCACATCGTTGCCGAGCACGGCGACTACCAGGCGACCGAAATTGCAGCGGAACTAATGGCGAAGCTGTATGCCGCATCTGAGGAACCCCTGCCTTCTGCCCTTCTCCCGATCCGGGATCGCTTTGCAGCTTTGTTTCAGCGGGCGCGCGATGATCAAAACGCAGGTTGTCAAACTGACTACGTCCACGCGGCGATTATAGCCGATCAAATGATGAGCAATGCCTCGGAACTGCGTGGGCTACATGGCGATCTGCATCATGAAAACATCATGTTCTCCAGTCGCGGCTGGCTGGTGATAGATCCCGTCGGTCTGGTCGGTGAAGTGGGCTTTGGCGCCGCCAATATGTTCTACGATCCGGCTGACAGAGACGACCTTTGTCTCGATCCCAGACGCATTGCACAGATGGCGGACGCATTCTCTCGTGCGCTGGACGTCGATCCGCGTCGCCTGCTCGACCAGGCGTACGCTTATGGGTGCCTTTCCGCAGCTTGGAACGCGGATGGAGAAGAGGAGCAACGCGATCTAGCTATCGCGGCCGCGATCAAGCAGGTGCGACAGACGTCATACTAGATATCAAGCGACTTCTCCTATCCCCTCGGAACACATCAATCTTACCGGAGAATATCGTTGGCCAAAGCCTTAGCGTAGGATTTCGCCCTCTCCCGCAAACGACCCCCTGTTCATGAGCTCAAGGGCTTCCGTCTGCTGGCGTCGAAAGGCTATGAGCCCGAAGACATTGCGCGGATGACCGGCGCCCGTGAACGCCATGTGACACAGATGCTCCGGCTGACAGAGGTGGCTCCAGTGGTCCTGGACGCCTTTGACCGACAAGAACTCTCCCTCGACGCTTTGCAGGCTTTTGCCGCCTCGACCGATCAGACTAGACAGATTGAGGTCCTGGAAGCGGGTTGCACAAACGCGCGGGCTATTCGCGCTGCGCTTACGGATGACACCATTCGTCTGACGGACTATCGCGTAAGGTTCGTCGGCTTTGAAAGCTATAAAGAGGCGGGCGGGCGATACACCCGTGACCTTTTTGAGGATGCAACCTACCTTCTGGATACCGCTATAGTCGACCGTCTTTACGACGAACGTCTTGCGACCATTGTTGCCTCTTACACGGCAATGGGTTGGTCTGAGGTCCGCACTGATTGTTTTGGGGCGGTTCCTTCGGGGTATCGTCGGATCTATCCGACGACCCGCGAAATGACTGCAGCTGAGCAGGAACGCTACGACGCTGCAATGTCGTTGATCGGGGCGTCTGAGGACGAGGATGCGCCCGAGGTCATCCAGGCCTACGCCGTCATTGACGAGATCGAGGCCAGCTTGTCATGCTTCACGCCAGAACAAATGGCGGATGGCGTTGCTGTCGTTCGGGTCCTCCATGGCGCACCAGAGGTTACCTTCGCCTCCCCTATCCCCGCCGTTGCCGATGATGAAGGCGGCCCGGCTGTCTCTACCAATACGACCCAGCCAAAGGCCGTGTCGGCACCCTTTGGTCACGCTGGCCATGAACGGATGACCAGGATCGCCACGACTGCGGTTCGGAATGGCCTGGCGGTTGATCCTGCAGCTGCATTGGATTGCCTTGTGGCTCACTCCGCCTTCTGCTGCTTGCGTACATCGCCCTATAGCAGTGAAAGCGCCCTTCCCGTTCAGCGTCAGGTCAACATCGAGTGCGAGGGCGTGTCTCTCAAGAGCGATCGCGCCTACGAAGATACCTACGCCCGTTGGGACGAGATTCTGCCTGACACCCTGCCCGAGGTGTTCACCTTTGTGCAGGGCCTATCCCAGGACGACAAGCTGGCCCTTCTGGCGCTCTGCACATCGCTTCAGGTCCAGGCTGTTGAACCGCGAGCAGACAATAGGCGTGTTGGTGCATGGTCGCAGTTGAACCTCATGGCACAGCGGATTTCGCTGAATGTCAGTGAGCAATGGGTGCCGGAAGAAGACTTCCTGTCAAACAGCGGCAAGGCGAACCTGATTGAGGTTGTTCGTTCGGTCGGCTCCGATCCGACGCCCTATGCCAAGGAAAAGAAGGGCGCTCTTGTTGAAATCGTCGCCCGGCTCGTCAAGACGAAGAATTGGGTTCCTCCTATGCTGGCAGCTCTCGGTCGAACCGAGGAAGAGCCTGCTGCATGATCTGATTGGGGCGACGTCAAGTCGCCCCAGTCCACCAGGTTGCATCTGCTCGGTTATCCGGGCCACCTCGGGGCAGCTCCAAGCTGCCCTTTTTTTCTTGCCTCCGACAGGGGTTTGTCCCATCAAGGCGATACCCCTTCCCATCTAGCCTCCCAACTGGAGGCTTTATGCCGAGATTTAAGGCGCGGCGATGGTCCGCGCACATTCCTTCCCTACTCGCAGCGGCCGCTTCCCTGACGCAGATCAGTGCTGTGCAGCATGGCATGTTCGTTCGTGAGGCTTTCGACGCCGCCTCCGACTACGCCTACGCAGATCCGCTCACCGATCCGACGACAACATTCGCCCTGCTGGCCGTCGATCCGTTGGTTCGCGCCGGCAAGGCCGAAGGCGAGGCCATCAGGCTCAGGAACGCTGATGCGAGGAATATCCAGGCTGTCCAGGTCGAGAGCCTTTCCCCCCTGGTGTCCAGCCGGGTATCGCGAGCCCTTCTGATCCTTGATGGTGAAACCAGAAAGGTCCAACCTTCCCGACAATCTGCCTATGCCTTGGCCGCTTCTAGGATTATGCGGCCTTCGTCACCCGGCCGCCGACGCACCCACCCCTCCCCCGTTGTCGCATCGGCCATCGAGCACGCGGCTCGAAAGACCGGAATATCGTCGGGCTATTTGCTGCGCGCTGCGCGTCGTGAATCTTCCTTTGACCCACTGGCGAGGGCTCGGACGAGCAGCGCCTTGGGCCTATATCAGTTTTTGGACGACACCTGGCTCACAACCCTGCACCGTCATGGAGCTCAGCACGGGTATGCTGGCTATGCCTCCATGATCTCGCTCGGACGCGATGGATCCCCTCGGGTCAACGACGCCAATGCACGTTTTGAAATCCTCTCCGCTCGCAAGGACCCTGTTCTATCGGCTTTGATGGGCGCCGAGTTCACTCGAGACAATCGCGACCGTCTCATGGGTTTTCTCGGTCGGGCGCCGAATGACGGCGAGCTCTATGTGGCGCATTTCATGGGCGCTGACGGCGCCATTCGCCTCTACTCGGCCAGTCGCCAGCGGCCAAACGCAATCGCAGCCGATCTATTTCCTCGTGCTGCAGCTGCAAATAAGAGCATCTTCTACGACGGGTTCGGGCGCCCCAGGAACGTCTATGCCGTAACGGCGATCTTGGAGAGAAAAGGAACGGCTTAGTTTAACCTAATGCCTCATGTCGCGGCCATAAGCGTTTGTATTAGCATAGCATTGAGGTTTCGGGTTTCGGCACTGATGTGGTGATCAAGACCCGCAATGCCCCCCTAAAGGCCTGTCTCTGTCGTTTTTATGCGTCAGAGGGCGTAAAAATACGCCATTTCCTCACTCTACGTTCACCTGTTGCACTTGAAGATGACGGGCAAACGCCTCATAGTAGAGGGGTAAGGAGCCTTGACATGGACGCGTCTTCAAGCGCCAAAAATTATGTCAACGTCAACGTGCCGCTTTCCACGGAAGGTCGGCGCGCCCTACGCTCACGCCATGATGGTTCCTTGACCTCCATCGTGGAACGTCAGGTTCGCGAGGAACTGTCAAAGGGCCACCCTATCGTTCAACGCGCGCCGCGGAAGACACCTCGTGTCTGCCTCTCGCTCGATGCCGACCTGGTCGAACGCCTCAAACATCTATCGAAGGAAATGGACGCCAATCTCACGGATGTGGTGTTCTCCTTGATGCGTGGATCGGCCCAGGCGCAGCGTCCCGCACAGCCGGTTTATAACCCCGGAATGCACGCAGCCCTTTGATTTTGCTCAGGTCGTTTGATCCGGCCTGACTCTTCTGCGCGTCTATATGCCAGATAATTAACTGTTGATTAACGGTTTTACCGCGATTTCTAGGCTTGGCGCCTTCCATCGAAGCCCCTCACCGTTCGCGGCCTGAGGGTTTTTTTTGGATCCGTCCGCCACACAGTTTTTATGGCTCACATAAAACGTGTGGAGGCAGGCGCCCGACTCGGATTATCGAGGCGAAACTTGTTCAACTGCAGGAGGATGCAGACAAAGAAAAACCGCCGACCCATAGGAGCCGGCGGGGGATTACAAGGTCAGCCAACGAGTGGGCAAACCACCAAGTTCAAATGTCCTGACCCTTATGCAATCCCCCAAGCCGAACGTCAACAAAAAACGCTCTTCGGTGCGACGGCGAAGCTTTGCCTGAAATCCTCTCCTTAGGGGGAGATTATGCAGCCACAATCGACACAAGGAACGACAGGCCTTCGGTTAATAACCCCAGGCTTGCGGACTGCTGAGAAATGGGCCGACCTCTGGTGCGGACTTCCCGATGGAGCATCGAAATCTCAGCTTCTACAATTGCTTGAGGACATTCCGGCTTCTCGCTTCGGTGTACCTGTTAAGGCGTGGCAGTTTTTGCACCGCCTAGTGAAGCGTCAGCCCCAGGCTTGTTTCCTGACTCAGTCTGAGCTTCACGGCCGGGATCTGACGACGGCGGGGCTCGCACTTATCTCGACCTGGTCGGATGATGTGCTTGGCGAAGATCTCGACAGGTCATCAAGATCCCTCGCCCGCTACCGTAGCGACCTGGCCGCAGCTGGTCTCATAGCCTTTCGAGATTCACCGGATCGCTCGCGAGCTTTCTTCGGTAAGGATCGTGACGCCCCAGACGACGCTTACGGGGTTGATCTCAAGCCCTTAGTCGCAAGGTATTCAGAGCTTTGCGCCATTCGTGACGGCCTGCGTCAGGTCAAATCGGAGTCCGTCGGCATACGCCGTTCGCTTTCCAGGGCGCGCAATCGGTTGCGCGAGCTGAAGGCGCTCATGATTGAACCCTCTGACCATCTGATTGCGGACCAGGCGCTCAAGGTTGTCGAGGCTGTGCGCCGCCGCAAAAACATTGATGCGGTGCAGCTGGGCCTTCAGCACGCGAATGAAGCTGTTGCCTCCCTCGAGGCCTCGTTTGATCGGATGATGAACGACGTTTTGTTGGAGCCAGATGTGTCGGGGGCGCCTGACAGTCTGGACACCCAATTACCACCTAGTCTCCGACCTGAATCTATAAGTGAAGAAGGGCTTGGCGAGGAAGGTACTTGGTTTAGGGCCCCTGCCCTCACGTCTAACGACACCGATGCGTCAACACCGATCAGTGTTAAGACCGTCGAAAACGGCTCTTTGGCTTCCTATGTTCACCAGGACGACATTGTATCCGACGATGTGGCGAACGAGGGCCGCATTCTATTCGAATTTACTCTCGATGCCTCTGCGCCGCCACGACAGCCTGTCCAGCGCGTCACCTGCCCTGAGCTTTCGGCTGTGATCAGGCTTCTTCCAAAACTGATGGATCGACTTGGTTATAGTTTCTACCGCGACCCCCGGTTCAGGGACGATGAAAGTCTAGTTTTGGCCTATGGTCAGGCGGCGGGCCATCGTATTGGTTTAGATCAATCGGCCATAAGACGATATTCTAGCCAGCACGGTATACGGTTCGCAATTGCGGCCCTTTTGACTGAGGGAACTCAAAGTGTCGAGAACCCCAAATCTTATCTTGAAGGAATTCTTTACAAGTTGGGCTCAGGATGGATGAAGGTTGACCTTGCAATGAGCTGGGGCCGTTTAACGCGACACTATTTGACGGGCTCCCCTCCCCCGCCGCCGCGCTACCGATAGGATCGAAAATGGTGTCTTTTCCGTGTGCGTCTTCCCCTATTGAGGCTATCGGCCTTGACCTCCCTGTGTTCCGGACTGTCTCTGACGCTTCTCGGGTTGCCGGGAGACCCGTTTTTTTCGCCGCAGAGCCCCTTCCCGAGACATTTGCGACCCTGGACACCCTAGATGACCTGTTCGGGCCTCTGTTTGCGTCCGGTCGCGCTTTCCGCCAACCTGTAGCCCAGGGCTGGGTCGTAGGTGTTCGGTTCTGGCGGCCTGAGTGATTGTCTGCACTAGCTGCACTAGTGCAGACGGATAGACCGTTCCGTCCGTCGTCGTCGTCCCTCCCGTATTCGCCGGTTTATCCGGCGTCGCCGTATGTTCCGGCTTGTACGTAGGCCCTTGCCGCTCCGGTGCAGCCGTTACCGCCGTGCGTGCCGGTTTGTCCGGTTCGTCCGGTGTTGCCGCATCTGCCGTGAGAGCCGCACAAGCCGTCTTTTCCGTATGATCCGGCTTGTACTTTGCAGCCGTCGCCTACGGTGCGTGTTGCTGCACTAGACAAACCGGACGTGCCGGATTACACGTTGTCACTAGGTTAGACGGAATGGCTAGTGTCGCCGTGTCAGACGGCATGACCGTATGGGCCGTTCTCGCCGTCAGATACGGAGAGGCAAGTGTTCAATATCACCATCGCCAACAACAAAGGCGGAAGCGGCAAAACAACGACCGCCAACCTGCTTGGAAGCGAAATCTATGCTTCTGGCGGGAGCATCATCATTCTTGAGGGCGACCCAAACCGCCCACATGCGCGTTGGGCTGAGAAACGCGGTTTCCCTGTGATCGAGGGGCCGAAGACAAGCATTTCCAACACTGAAGAAGCTTCTCTCGCCATTGCAGACGCAATGAACGGAAATCGGCTCTTAGTCATCACAACCGACGGCGATGAGGGATCAGTTCTCGACTGGATCGAGGCTGCAGCTGAGCATTGCCAGTTCCTGATATGTGACCCTGAAGGATCGCCTAACCAGTGGCTTCAGCTGGCCGTGTCCCAAGCAGACATGGTTCTTATCCCATTCGCGCCGACCACACTCGATGCGGACCAGGTGCAGGCTACGATTAAGTCTCTGAAGCAGACCGAGCGAATGTCAGGACGCAAGATCGACTATCGCGTCATGCTCACCAAGGCGAGCAATGGAGCGGTGCGAACCCGCGATGAAAATGAGCTCAGAGACGCTCTCACCAAAAACAACACGCCGATGTTGACCGTCGCCCTGGCGGATCGACCGGCATTCCGGGGCGTCTTCAAACATAACAAGATGCTGAGCGAGCTGGACGAGGCCGACGCGGGAGGGCTTCAGCGCGCGCGGGAAAACTCGAAGGCGTTCGCGGCCGAGGTGATCGGCATCCTTAAAACTAAAGCCCAGCAGGTTGCAGCATGAGCTTCAATCAATTCGACAATCTTGATGAAGATCCCTTGGATCTCAGTTTCGCCGCTCCTCAGCCGAGGAAGATCGACAAGACTGCGGCCCAGGCCGCGGCGGAGTTGTCCGAGCAGAAGGGATATCATTCTCGCCGAGGGCCCGCTGCACGCCAGGAGGTCCCTCAATCGCAACCCACGCCGGAAACTCCTAAACCGCCCCGGAACCAGGGAAGGGTCAAGATCTCCGACCTGCTGGGCGAGGAAGGGAAGATTGACGGGCTGAAGGCCCAGCTGAACTTCATCGCGCCTGCGGATCTGATCTCGCGCTTTGCGCAGACGTTGCGCAATCGTGGCGAGCCGTCACGCTGGCAACTTCTGGAAAAGAGCCTCGACGCCCTGGACCGGGAAGGGGAGGGCGCTGAAGCTTCCGGTGACCAACTGCAGCTGTCGCCAGACATGGCGATTGCCCTTGCACACGTCATCAAGCGCATCAGCGCTGAAGGCTTGGCGCCTTTCGCAGCCGACACGGCCGAAGCCGATCTCGCATATGACGCACTGTTGGCGGTGCGGCGCTACTTGGAAGAGGGGGGCGTTCATGTCCGATGAACGTGATTCAGTGCCGCCGACTTTGTTCAGTGCCGCCGACCCTTACGCGATCACGGATGCCATTCGGCTCACGCTTGCTGATCACCTTCAGACCCACCTTGAGGGGAAGCCGGAAATCAGTCTTCGCGAGTTCGTTCAGGAGGGGCCACGCGGAGAGCCAGTCCACGCCTTCGGTCTGGTCCTGGGAGGAGTGTTCTATACCGTCGAGCTGACACGCGGGCGGCGCCAGACCGGAGTTGAGCCCGATCTATAGGCCACGCGGCCGGTGACGGTTGTAGCGGTCCATTCGAGACTGCATCTCGCGGAAGGCCTGCTGGCACGACCGCCCGCTTTGGCGCCCTAGACCCATCCCTGCGCCTTCTCGCCGGATCCGCCACGCCGAAGGCTCAGACCATGCCCCTGACCACAAGCCAAGCCCTGCGTTGCAGGCTTGGCGGCCAGCATTAACGTACTGCGGGACATAGAAGGGGACGGCATAGCCCCGGCTCACAAGCCAGTCTGCTATGTCGATGCCTCGGACCGTACATCTGGCGACCGCTCGCGGCGCGTAAAGCCCAAGCTGGCCTTCGTTCCAGTCTCGATACTCGCAGCGGACAACCGAGCGGCCTATCAGCGTTCGAAGATGCTGGCTCACGTCGCGACCGCATTGGAAGGCCTGTCGATCCTTTAGGCAGACCTGGTCGTACTCTGGCCCGTCGACGCCCCAGAGACGAATGTTGTTTCCCCTGATGCGAAGGCCATCCGCATCAATGACCGTCGCACGACCCTCATAGACATCCTGGATCCTCGTTTCCGCACTGGCGGCGCCCGTCGCCAGCGCCAGGACGGCATGAACCAGGCCGGTTCGGACGATCAGCTTTCTCATATCGGCGCCACGGGCTCAGAAGACAGGCGGCGGCGAACCGCCGCCAGGATGGTGACGTTGTCGATCTCTCCCAATGGCGGGGGAGGGGAGGCGCAGCGCGTCCCGAACTCTCGGACAATGCGGCGCCGCAAGCCGTCCTCGCCTAGAACACCCAGGCCGCGTCGATAGACGTCCTGGGTCGTGGACGTGGACCCGATCTCGGCCGCGATCCTCAGTCGTTCAATCGGCGTAAGGCGAGCCAGCCACGAAAGCGTCTGGCCGACGCTCACCGTTGCCGGCCGACCTATCCCAACACGGCCGCCACCCACCAGGATCCGAATCCCGAAGGCAAGCGGCGCTGATTTCTTGACGCCGGCAGCGAGCTCCGGCGTCGTGAACACCCAGGCTTCCGTGAATACCTGCGACAGCCTGAACGCACTCTCGCTGAAACAATCCAGGTCAAGCCGATTGAGAACCTGGACGTATCCGATAATCCGCCCGTCCTCGATCGCGACCAGATCCAGCAGCCCGCCCCATTCATCGCCATCTGGTTCGAAGAACCCGGCTTCGGGCTGTTCTGATTTCAGAAGACGCACCAGGTCATCATGCTTCATCAGATGCCCCCCGTAGCGACAAGATGACGATCCAGAACCGCAGCAATGCGACGAGCTGCAGTCCTGGGCTTCAGTTGATACGCAGTCCCGCAAGGCAAGAAGCCGTAGGCGCGAACCCCTTCGGTTCCTGTCGTGACGACGGACTTTTTCTCGAAACCGAGGATCCGTTCGCTCTTGGACAGCGACCACAACAAGCCGCCGTCAGCCTTCAGGAGACAGGCCGGGGGAACCGCCGCCCGCGCTGCTTCTCCCGCCCACTTTTCGATGAAAACTCGTGCGGCCATCACACGTTCGGGCGGGCCGCCGTCGCTCGCACATTCGAGGACGAGCTGCAGCCCCTCCATCGACCAGGCCGAAAGCGCCATGTCACCTTTTCTGCAGGCCAATGCCAACGCTACTCTCCTTGCCTGTAGTTGCCCGCTGCTTTTCGGGCGGTGTTTCCTCGCGAGAAGGCACGACGCGCGCCCTCCGCAACGGCTGAAGCCGTCCTGCACTGCGTTTCGGCCCTACGGGTGCGGCGAACGCTTCGCCGCCGTGCCGGCGCTCTCGGAACGCCCCGCGACGGTCGCGGGCGACAGGCGAGAGAAATATGGCCGACAAGGTTTCCCCAGAGGCGCGCGTGACCGCGCAGATCCTCGAGCATCTCGAAAACGGCGTGCGCCCGTGGGTCCAGCCGTGGGCCGGAGGCTCCAGCGATATGCCGATCCGATCCAACGGCGAGGCGTATCGTGGCGTCAACGTCCTGCTGCTCTGGATGAGCGGCGCCGCACGCAGCTTTACGTCCAACCGCTGGATGACCTACCAGCAAGCCAAGGCCCTCGGCGGCCAGGTGCGCGGCGGCCAGACCGGCACCTACATCGTCAAATACGGACAGACCGTCATCGAGGCCGATCAGTCGAAGCCAGATGACGACAGCCAGAAGCGCACACGCGGATGGCTGCGCGGCTACACCGTCTTCAACACGGACCAGATCGACAACCTGCCCGGCGAATTCTACCCGCTGGCCAGCACCCACGAGGGCGTGCCCGGCGTCGATTGGAACGAACGTCTTGAACAGGATCTCGCACGGACCGGCGCCGACATTTCCTGGTCTGGCGCTTCCGCCTATTACGCGCCCGCACAGGACCACATTCGAATGCCCGACCGCCACCTCTTCGCTGACGCGGAGCAGGCCTACAGCACCCTGTGCCATGAACTCGTGCATTGGACCGGCGCGGCGCATCGCCTGAAGCGTGACTTCGGCAATGACCGGGCCGCCTACGCGCGTGAGGAGCTCGTGGCGGAAATGGGCGCGGCCTTCCTCGGAAGCCGCTTGGGTTTCCGCCCCGATCACATCGAAGATCACGCGGCCTACCTCAGCCATTGGATCAAGGTTCTTCGCGCTGACAGCCGCGCCATCCTGCAGGCAGCTTCGAAGGCGCAGGCGGCAACCGACTACATCCTTGGCCTCGTGGGCGGCCAACACACGGTAAACCGGCTCGCCGCATAGCCTCGGGGTCTCAGGCGCCGCCTTAACCGTCGGCGCCTTCGCGCCTCGCCTCATGCTTCGATCTCGTGCGTGAACAACCAGCCACGCACCTTAAGCGTCTCGCCTGTGTCCAGGCAGACCGCTTCAAAGGTGCTGTCCAAATCCGCTGAAGGCGAAAAGGCCAGGTCGAGCGAGTAGGGGCCTGCGTCGAAGTGACCCCGGCTTGTCAGGCCTCGACCTCTGGCCTCGGCCAGCCAATCCACGTCGGCCTGCGGCATGGCAACCGTCGTCATATCGTCGCTCCCTGGGCTTCGCCGTGCGCGACGGCGCCGGTTGCGGACATGCCATCAGGCCTCCCGCGCAGAATCCCGCTCATGCGGTCTTCTGCCGGGGCCACCCCTTGGGCCGGGATCGGCATCGACATGGATCCAGGTCGAGACGCGAGCGCCTCTCGGGAAATCACTGTCTGCGGCCGCAAAGAAAAACGGATCTTCTCGCCCGCGAAAAACCCCATCAGGTCGTCGCCTGAGATGATTTTCACGACACCGTATTGCCGCTTCACCACGTTGAGTTCTGCCGGTGTCCGTCCGGTATGAATGAACAGACCTTTGGCGTTGTGTTCTCGACATACGAGGTCGAAATCATAGACGTGATCCGTCTTGATGTGTCCCGAGTAACGTTTGCACTGAACGAGCCAGAGCTCTTCGTTCAGAATGAAACGTCCATCAATGCCGCCGTCTCCTGAATAGGAGGTTCCGCGCATGATCTTGACCTTGCGTCGGTCAAGTTCGCTTAGGCAGATGTCTTCGAAGCGGTAGGGATCGACTTTTCGAAGCCAGTTGAAAACCCGTCCGGGGTTCTGCCTTGGCCCGATTTCTCGGATCTTGGAGAGGTCTTTGTACGACCGTTTTTGATTCCAGAGGTGGCGTCGCTGGGAACGGGTGGGTTTCGCTCGGCGCAGAAGTCGCCAGGCCAAAAGCCCGCCTGCAGATACCGCTACGATACCTGCGATATTCTCTAAACCAATTTCGAGAACTGGATTGAGTGAGATGATAGTCATGAAAGCACCTGTGTGGGGTAATCACGGGTGCGATCGGTCTTGCCTGTGCCGTTGAAATGGCACGGTAAAGCTCGCTTGTCGAGTGGCTAGAAAGGAAAGAGGGTGGGCGTCTCCCCCGCAAGCGGGGGGCGGGCTCTATTCTCCGCTGCGCTACGAACCGAACCTCGCAAGCGAGTTTCGTCCCATTCGGGTGACGATCCCTGACGCGGGTTCAGTGTGGGCGGTGATGGCACGATCTGGACAGGCCCATATCCTTCGCAAGGCCTAGTTTTTTCCTCACGAAAGAACCGAGGACCTGGCGCAAAAGGGGGGAAGCCCCCCCTTAATGCACCTCCTCGACTGCCTGGATGATCCGGTCGAACCGGAGAAGGCGCCGGTCTTCAGGCTTGGTTTCAGCCCACTCACCCCAGGCCTCAATACGGGCCTTCAGGCTGAGTGCATTCCACTCTTCGGCCTGTTTCATCGCCTCGGTCATCAACTGCTCGATGACGACCTGCATATGGTTGGCTTCAGCCTGTTTGACGCTCTGGTTCATGTTCTTCAGCTCCAATGAGACCGCCCGGGCGGCGGCAATGGAGCTTCGAGACACGGCAGGGTTCCCGGCAGTCACCGGAGAGCGCGGCCCAGCCGTGCTCGGAGGGAAACGGCGCAGCCGTTGACTTCCGGGATGCCGTGGCACGATGCGAACATGACGCGCACAGGGCCTGTGGCCGCGACTAGCGGCCACCCCTACCGACGGAGCCCGCCGCGCGGGCGGAGACGGCACGGTGTCAAGGATCATCGACCCTGCTGGCCGGGACGGGCGGAACGCCCGTCATAGCGCACGGCGCACCCCCAATCTCGCTGCGTTGGAGGCCTCTTCCCGGACGTTCACGCTCACCTTCAACGATCGGACGTCGCCTGGCGCCGACTGTCGCCATTCGCACAGCCTGGTTGCGATCTAGGGATGCGGACCCGGTTTGTTGTCCTGGGCGGGGCAGGGCGTGAAAGCGTCATCACAGTTCAGCGCTGAGATCTTCTTCGGCTTCGGGGAACAATCGTCCTTTCGAGAAATCACCGTCGTTGGATGCGTTCAGAGACAGACCCGTTTGCAAATTAGCGGGGGGACACCCGTTTGACTGCGGAACAACCGCGATTGATCACGATGAACCTGGGCATGGCCGTCGCTTCCCCGAAATCGACCCTTGCAGGGCGAGGGAGGTCAGACACTCCGGCTTCCGCGCTGCGCTTGTGCAGCCGGTTTCTTCCCCTCCCTCGGATTTCGGTCAGCGCCTTATGGCCACGCCCTAAGCGGTCTCGTGATCGCGGCAAGTCCGCGAGCCGGCCGGGATGACCCGGTCGGTCTGCAAAAAGGGTTAGTCTGATGAACAAGGTCCAACTGATCGGTAATCTGGTTAAAGATCCTGAGTTCCGCGAAATGTCGAACGACAAGCGCGTGGCCTCGATCCGCCTCTGCACTGAGACCCGCCGCAAGGGCAAGAAGTACACCGAGTTCCACAATATCTCGATCTACAATCAAGGTCTGGTTGGTCTGATCGAGAAATACAGCGGCAAGGGCGACAAGATCTACATTGAAGGCTCGCTGCGGAACACGAGCTGGGAAGTCGACGGCCAAACCCGCTACGGATACGAGATCGCGGTCGGCCAGAATGACCAGCTGGAGTTCCTCGGCTCTCCCCGCCGCCAGCAGGAGCCCGATCACGATCAGAACGACGACATCCCGTACTGACCTGACGGCCAGGCCCCCCGGAAACGGGGGGCCTTTTGCTGTTTGAACCACAGCACCGGAGGCGGTCATGAGACAGCATTTGAACGGCTACATTCCCCCTTGGGAAGACGACGGCAAGGACCATTGGCCAGTCGAAGGCGAGGGCGGGCAATGATCGCAGCCGGTTTCCTCGTCGTGGCGGCTGGCTTCGCTGTCATCGCCATCCTCCGCACCGTGCAGACATTCACGCATCGTCTGCCCTGGACGAGCTACATCGACCAGATCGTGTCGTCCGGCGCGGCAGCGGTCTTCACGTCCTTGATGGCTTGGTGTGTCGGATGACGGAGGCGTCGATGTTCATCAACTACTACGAATGCCCTTGCGGCACCGCGTGGGAGGATCGGCATTCGTCCACGGTTGACGATGACTGCCCCAGCTGCGGCACAAGCTGCTCGCCGGATGAAAGCGACGACGCGGACCCCGAATAGGGGCCGCGTCTTTTCGCCGTTTCACCGGCTTCGTCTGCCTGGCCAGCGCCGCTCCGATATTGCGGCGCTGGACTAGCGGCAGTGGGGCTTGACCGCCTATCAAGTCCTTGTCTGGTTTTTCCCCCTTTCTCCAGACCGGCGATGACAGCGCCGCCCTCCTGCTGTTGCGAAGGCCCCGGTTCCTGCTTGCCGGGGCCTTTTGCAGTTCTGGTTGTCTCCTGGCTGATCGTCCAAGTTTGCCGCAAGGTCTCCGCCGGTTATCCCGTCAACGGCTGAAGCCGTTCCCCTCCCGCCGCTGTCGCTCTGGTCGGTGACGGGCCGGCACCTCGCGCCAAGCCTTCTCCATCAGCCCTTCAGGCAAATGGAGATACACATGGCGAACACAGTTCATTCCGAAGAGATCTACGGCCTCGACTACAAAGCCGCTTTCGTCCCCGCGGAGCGGGGTCGCGACTGGGGCTATGTCTGGGGTCAATGCCGAAACGGATATATGCCCGGTCTGCCGACTGACTTCGACGCTCTGGTGAAGATCGCGGGCGTCCACGCTCGCGAATATGACCGCGCAATCCTCTACGCCGATCCCGACATGATGCTGGCCGCGATGGCAGGCTTCAAGGCCTGCGTCATTCAGGCAAACGGCGGAGATCCGTTCGCCTCCGAGGACGGTCCTTCGGCTCCAGGGCCTCGGATCCGCGCAGCGCTGCGGGCAAAGCCGGGCGAGGTTCCTCATTGGGGCCAGACGGGCGAGTTTCTCGTAGAGCACAACGGCATCAAGGCGGTCGTTTGCTACTCTGGCCTCGAATCCTTCATGGGGGCCAGCCTACACGCAGCGACCAAGACAGGGCCGTTCGTCTCCGAGACAGGCTACCGTTCCCTGAGTGGCGTTCAGCCGATCTACGGCACCTCGCTAGATGAAGCCGCTGCAGAGTGGATCGACGCTCTGCTCCACAAGCAACCGGCCGTCTTCATCAACGCCAAGCACAGGAAAGACCCGACCGAGGAGTTCCCCTGGTTGAGCCCCGCCGACATGGCGGCCCCAGAGGTGTTCCAGGACAAGGGCGGACAAATGGCCTTCCTGTTCTAGGCCGTCCCTGCCTTCCTCGATCAACGGCCTGCCCAGCGTGCGCGGGCCGTTCTTCGGGCGGCAAGGGACGCTCCGCTTAAACCCTTGCCTCCCGTCACTGGCCCGCGTGGCGCGGTCGGGCCGCCGATCCACGGCGGTTCAGGAGCTTCATCATGACCCTTCTAACTCTTCCCGGCCTCTGCTCTCCCGAGATCGTCAAGGCGAGGCTCACAGGCTTGAGCGTCTCCAACGCCTTCATGACCGTCGCCCGTCATCTCTTCGACGTGGTGCAGCTGATCCAGACCGATGCAGATGGTGCTCACGACCAGGCGCAGCGGAAGGATCCGCGCTTTGGCCCCGCAATCCTGATCAGTTGCGCCCTGACGCTCAACATCAGCGATGACGCGCGCCGTCGCGCCTGGCGTCAAATGTCGAACCTGACATTCCTCCTCAAGACACACGGATCTGGCGAGAGCGCAGGCCTCGTCGCCCAGGCCGCTTTGAAACTCGCGCGTGCCGTCCAGGTCCTCGACCGTTCTGCGCTGGCGGAGGTCATCGACCAGCTGGCGGACGCCGCTTCGCTTCGCGCCGCCCAGCTTCAGGTGAACCCCGGCGCCTACACAGCCGGTCTGCAGCTCTCGTTGTTGCGTCACCTCAACGCATGAGGTCGCCGCATATTGCGAAATCGCAATTCTGCGGTAGCGTCCTAGACGAAAGCCTCTGTCTCAGTCTCAACTTGCGTGAGATTGAGACGGGGGCTTTTTTCATGATCGGCTATGCACGCTCTGACGATCCACGGATGATCGCCGAACAGACTCGACGGCTCCAGTCAGCAGGCGCCAGTCACATCCTCGCTGAAGAACGCCGCATCGGGGCCGCTCTGACCCCGATCCTTGATGCCGCACTTCAGGGCCTCGCCCCCGGCGACACCCTGGCGATCGTTTCCCTCTCCGCTATCGGCGCAGATCTTCGCGACGTGTTCGCGGTCATCGCCCAGGTCGACCAGATCGGCGCGCGGCTCGTCGTCCTCGATCAGGACGTGAACAGTCACACGCCTCTGTCGCTGGCCCAGGCCGCCCGCATCTTCGGCGCCGCCCTCAGCGCCGAAAACAGATCCGTTCCCTTCCACGAGACAACCGAATGGGAGCAGACCAAGGTCGCCCTTCGCGAAAGGAAGATCTCTGCCAACGAAGCGGCGGCTCGGCATGGCGTCAGTCGCGCGACCGTCTATCGCTATCTCGGCTAGGCCAGCACTTCTCCCGGCGCGTCGCCGCACAGATCACGCCCAGCAGGGGAGGGCGCTTCTCGGCCGCAACGGCTGCGCCGTCTTCCACTGCGTTCCAGCCCTGCGGGTGCGTTCTCGGCAATCCCTCCCTGATTGGCGCGGTCGCGGCGAGCCGCGACTGAAAAGGGAGAACTGAAATGGCTCAGGCCAGCATGAACTATGACGAAAAACTGCGGCTCTTCGGATGCTGCACCGACCTCGCTCCCCCCGATTGGAGCGACTTCACCCACCTCTTCCTTTCGGCGGTTTGCGAAACCGACGAAGGCTGCACGTCCGGCCAGACCCTCGCGAACGCGCAGTTCTTCTCAGTCTATGGCGTGAACCTGTACGGCGAGGTCGAAGTCATCACCGACACGCCCGATGGCGCCACCCTCACCGAGGCCTGGGACCTGGCCAACGATCTCGGCAGCATTTCCGGCCTGCGCGTCGATCTCTGCAGCGTCCTGCAGGGAGCCCTCGCATGAGCAGCATCGCTGAAGCCACATCGAAGCTTCTCAACGTCTCGACTGCGCATATCTCACAGGCGACCTGTGATGCGGCGATGGCCAAACAGATCCCTTGGGCGACGACTATTCCCGCCGTCCACGGCTTCTTCGTCTATTGCCACGAGGAGCGCGAAGAGGGCGGCTTCGATGACCTCTGGCGCGTCCTTCAGCTCGCGGTGAAGCACGGCTTCCACTACGTGCTGTTCGACTCCGACGCCGACGGTCTAGATCCGGTCGAATCTGGGTTGCCCTACAACGAGTGGTGACCCCAGGTCCGCGCGGCGGTGGCGTACAAGCCATCGTCGCGCGGGCTCCTCGATGTCAACGGCGAGCCGTTTCCCCGCCAAGGCGGGTGACACCATCGCACCCCGCGCAGATGGGCTTTACCGCCAGCCGCCTCGGTTCGCGGACCAAAGCAGGGACACCATGATCGAGTATTTCCAACTGATCGCACAGATCGCCAATCTTGAAACAGGCGAAGAGCAGGACGGCCACGCTTCAGGCGCCGATGCTATCGCCATTCTGGACGGCCTAATCACTCAGGCCCGCGCCCAGGTGGCGCGCACGGCCACGGCTGACGCGATCGACAATGTCGGTCTGGCACTGATCAAATCCATGTCCGGACTGATCGAAGAGGCGATTGACTCCCACATCTACTGCCCCAGCGAAAAGATACCCGATGATTGCCAGTATCAGGCAAGCGTCGTCAGCGCTGAGGCCTATCTCACGGCGGCCGGGAACAGCGCTTCCGCCAGCTGATGGAACCTCGCCCGGAGCGGTCATGCTGTGGCCGCTCCGGGCTTGGCGACCCGCGATGACCTTGCGGCCTCGCAGTCGCTTGCGCCTGTCGCTCATGGCCAGGTGCGACGCCGACCGCAGCGCCCAGGGCGCGCGGTGACCCGGCGACTGCAGGGCAGGGGGCCGCAGCGCTCAATCTCACCGTCCTGGCCTTCGGCCTCGGCCGCCTCGCTCGCTCGCGTCATCGAGCAGGATCCGGCGACGGCCTGCCTTCGGCCGCGCCGCCCACCAGGGCGACGCGACGGCCTGCCTACCCGACCAGCTGGGCCCGCTCAGGGCTTGGCGACGCGCGATGGCCTGACGGCCTCGCTGTCGCTTGCGCCTGTCGCTCTTCATCCGGTGCGGCGGGCTGACGGCCTCGCTGCGCGCGTCGCCCCTAAATGGGGGGCGACGACGGCCTGCCCGAATGAGAGGTTAGGCGACGACGATTTCGCATCGTGTCATGGGAGCCCGGAAGTCAACGGCTCCGCCGTTCCCCTCCAATCGCGGCATCGCCGCTCTTTCCGGTGACTGCCGAGCGCCACCCATGCCCGAGGCGGCCATCGTCAGTCGCGGTGACTGATGTTTTGGAGGACTGGCCAATTATGCACTTTCAAGCATATGTCAAATCGGGTATAAAGCCACATGACCTGGACGATTGAATTTCACCCTGAGTTCGTACCCGAGTTCGACGATTACTCTGTTCACGTTCAGGCTGAGATTCTGAAGCTGGCGACTGCTTTGGAAACAACCGGCCCCCGCCTCGGCCGTCCCCATGCGGACACCTTGAGCGGGTCGAAATTGAAGAACCTCAAAGAACTGAGGTTCAAGGAGGGGCGCTCCGAATGGCGGGTCGCTTACATCTTCGACCCGAGCCGCAAAGGCATCCTTCTGTGCGGTGGCAGCAAATCCGGCATGAGCCAGGTGCTGTTTTACGACACCCTCATAGCAACCGCTGAAAAGCGGTATGGAACCCATCTGAAAGGCTACAAATGATGAAAAAGCCCGTTCCCCTTTCTGAAATGATGGCCCGGCAAACGCCCGAGGCTCAGGCGGCGATCCGTGACGGGGCCGAACAGATCGTGCGCGAGTTCACCCTTCGCCAAATCCGCGAGGCCGTGAAGATTTCGCAGCAGCAGCTTGCGACGGCCACAGGATCGACCCAAGCACGGGTTTCGCGCGCCGAAAACGCTGAGAACATGAATATCGAGGCCTTAGCCCGGCATATCGCAGGTCTGGGCGGAAAGCTGCGACTGACCGTCGATTTTCCCGATCGCCCGACTGTAGCGCTAACCCTTAAAGGCAAGGTCGCAAAGGATCACGAGCCCAACGTCCCCACTGGACGGGTGCGGCGTCAGGCCCTTGCCGGTTGAGGGATCGGATGCGGGGCTGCGGCGCCGCAAACCGTCCTCGCCTTCGGCCTCGGCCGCCTCGCTCGCTCGCGTCATCGAGCAGGATCCGGCGACGGCCTGCCTACCCGACCAGCTGGGCCCGCTCTGGGCTTTGCGACGCGCGATGGCCTGACGGCCCCGCTGTCGCTTGCGCCTGTCGCAATTCATCCGGTGCGGCGGGCTGACGGCCTCGCTGCGCGCGTCGCCCCTAAATGGGGGGCGACGACGGCCTGCCCGACTGAGAGAGGGGGCGCCGTCGTTTTCGCATCGTGTCATGGGAGCCTGGCCGTCAACGGCCTGAAGGCCGTTTCCCTCCGACGCCGGCACGGCCGTCGTCTCCGGTGACCGCCAAGCGCCACCCATGCCTCGAAGCTCCATCGCCGGTCGCTGGGACCGGCCTAGAGGAGTTTCGAAATGACCCTGCTGAATGGCCTCACGATCCACAAATATCAGCTGCTTGTGGCCAACAAGAAGTCCTTCATCACCTGGGCGCAGTCCCCGCAGGCCGCCTGCCGCATCGTGGCGGATTTTGAAGGTGTTCCGCTCGCTTGGGTGACAGCCCAACAGGTGGAGGGCTGAACGATGAGCAAGCAACTGTCACTCGCCCTGCGTGAGGCCTCGGCCGTTTTTCAGCCAGCGGATCAGATCGACTGGCCGTCCAGGGCGGTAACCGCCGCGCCTCTGGATCTTGAGTGCCTCAACGATCACGAGGTGCTCTCACGAATGCTGGCCAGCGTCGGGGCCGAAGTGGCGGCCTCTGCCGTGCTCTATGCCTTCCCGACAATCGCGGAGGCCGCGACCTCCTCAAGGGCGGAGTTTGTGGCCCGGACTGGAATAGACCATCACGTCCACGATCTGCTTCAGTTGGCCCATGAGATCGGGGCGCGGGTCTCGCGTTCATCGTTCGATAGGCAAGCCCTGAGCAGCTTCACCGTCGTTCAGGACTACCTACAGGTTCGTATGGGGCATCTCCCTATCGAGCAGTTCCGCGTCCTCTTCCTCGATCGCAAGAACCATCTGATCGAAGACAATCCGATGTGGACCGGGACTGTCGATCATTGCCCCGTGTACCCGCGCGAAATCATTCGTCGGGCTATCGAGCTTGGGTCCAATGCAATCGTAGTCTCCCATAACCATCCGTCGGGCGATTGCACGCCAAGCGAAGCCGATATCAAGATGACGAAGCAGATCATCAAGGCTGCAGCCGTGTTCGACATCAAGGTTCACGACCACATCATTGTCAGCCGTGGAACCTTCTGCAGCTTCAAGGTGAAGGGGCTTATCTAGGGGGCAGTGCCCCCTTTTTGCGCCCTCATGATGGTTGCGGCCTTTGGCCGTGTCTCAGGGCGGCTCTGCCCCCCTCCACGTCAAATCAACCCCGCTGGCGCGAGGCGAGCCTTCCTGCGCAAGGCTCGGATTCTGACGTGTCACCCCCCGCTCTCGGCGAGGGCCAAGGTTTGCAGGCGAGCAGCAAACCCAGGCCTGAAAAGGAAGCCGAAATGAAAATCACCATCGGAACCCGCGTAACCTGCGTGCTTCACTATTTTGGGGAGGGCATCGTCTATGACGCCGCTGGCGTCCCGGCACCGGCCACGGTGCGAGAGCTGGCGGGCGGCGCTGTGACGACAGGCGGAAACGCGCGTTATTCTGTCGTGTTCGCGAATGGCGCCGTGGCTCGGGACGTGTCCGAAGCGGTCATACTTGGCGTTCAATGGTCGATCCGGGAAGGTGTCGCGGACGCCGAGGAAATCGCCGCAGCCTTGGCCAACGCCGCCTGCGTCAAAGCTTCGAAAGCCAGCGCCGAGGAGATGAAGGCCGTTCGGATCGCCGCCGAGGTCGCCGCGCTGAAAGCAGACCCGACGCACAGCAAACTTGTCCAGGGCGAAGACTTCTATTCGGGCAAGCTGGCCGCAAAGAACATCAGGCAAGAACTGAAAGCCGCGTTCCCCGGCATGAAATTTTCAGTGACGAAGCGCCACTATGGGTCCGTTTCGGTCAAGTGGACCGATGGGCCTACGGTAGATCAGGTCGACGCAATCACTGGAAAGTACAAATCCGGCTATTACGACCCGCACGAAGACCTGCACAGCAACAAGGTTGGGCCGTGGCATATGGTTTTTGGCGGGGTGGACTACCTAAACACCGGGCGCGACTATTCCTCCGCGCATCTTCAAAGGGCAATCGACGCGGTTTTTGAAAAGAACGGCGATCTTGACGGGATCGAGAAGCCCACGCCGGAAACCTATGGTCGCGGCTATGTGGTGGTTCCGGGTTCTAACTACTGCCTTGCAGAGCTGGTCCTCATGGAAGCTCGAAAACTTGGCCCCCAGTAAACTCGTGTAATCCGGTTTCTGTTCTGCTATTTTAACCCGGTCAACAGGCCCCACGGGCCGCCCATATAGAGGATGACTAGAATGCACACTTCAGCTGACATCGCCCGCGCCGAAGCCACTTTCACACTCGCCATGCAGATCGTGAACAAGGGCGCTGAAGCAGCGCGCGAATACGCTCTGACACGCTTGGCGGCTTATGAGGATCTGAACGGGCGAGATCACAAGGCCATCAACTCTGAAGCCAAGCGCGTCCGTTGGATCGGCATTATCGCATCGAACGCCGAGCGCTGCGCCCAAAAGATCAAGTCTGATGGCCGCGCGTACTATTCTGACCAAGACGGATTGATTATTTGCACCCTGTCGGCTGACGCGTCAGCCGGTGCGGTAGGATACAAGAGGGCCTGTTAGTGAAGGTCCGGCTTCGATCCACGGGATATCGCCAAGCAGCCTGGGACGCCTTGAAGCATAAACCTTTTGAGAGTGTCCGTGCCTTGGCGGACGTTCTTGGATGTAGTGCAGACGGGCTCCGATCCTACATCGCAGCTCTTGAGGCGCATCAATACATCCAGCGCGGCGACGATGGGGTGATAACCCTCGTCAAGAAAACCGGGCCTCGCGCGCCGTCTTGGAGTGTCCATAGCAGGGAACTACGAGACTGGAACCAGGACCCCGCGATGTCGGCCGACGCGCTCAAGAAGATAGTTAGCCAATCCGGTCTGTCCGATGCTGCCTGGCTTAGAGCGATCGGCAAGCATGAGGCCGGAGGAACGCGACTTCGGCAAATGATGAACGGGCAGCGTCCCGTGAGCACTGAAATGGCCCAAGCGGCTAAGGCCTTTGCCTCAGGCCAGTTGATAACCGAAGGCTGATCTTCAGGGGAAAGAGCGCGGCATCCATTGGGGGCGTCCCCTGCGCCAGAGGAAAATCCTCTGACGCAGCGGCCACAGGTCCGCCGCTCGCGCGACGAACCTACTTGGTGACACGGCGGTAAGCGCGGTGTCGTCCAATCCTACTGCAAGGGCTCCGCCGGTTATCCCGTCAACGGCTGCGCCGTGTTCCTCGGCTGCTCTGCAGCCTTCGGTGACGGGCCGGCACCTCGCGCACGGATCTGGTCAACACCGCCCATCCAGGGCGGCGCGGATCAAGGAGCCGTCATGCGAAACACCAGCCTCACCGAAAGCCTTCGTCAATACGATCTCGATTTCGAGGCCCCTGTCGTCATCCCAGAAGCCTCTTTGCCCTCCCGGCTGCTCATCATGGCCTGCAGCGCGACAAAGGCCCCTGGCGAGGGCCTGACGGCCCGCCAGCGGTATGTCGGGCCGCTATGGCAGACCCTCAAGGCTGTCGACCCTGACGAAACAATGGCCGCTGTCGCATATCTATCGGCACGGTTCGGCCTGGGCGACGCAAGGTCGCCCCTGCCTGACTACAATAATCTGCTGTCACGCCAGGGCGCGGGTCTGATGATTGAGCGGGGCCTTGCAGGATACTACCCCTATTCGAAGCCGACCTTCAGGACAGAGCGTGGGCGTTTGGCCCACCTCGCCGGTCGAGGCCCTCTGCAGACAGGCGGCAATGAAATCTGCCGCATGAGGCGGGACGCGGGGCGTCCCTTCAGGAGCGTCGCAGTCTGTGGCGGCAAAGACTATGTCCGCGTCGCCAAAGCCTTCATTGCCGAAATGCGCGACGAGGGCCTGATTGAAGCATATGCACCCGTCACGATTATCAACGACCAGATCGGCTATATGCGGGCCCAGCTGCGAACCTGGCTCGAAAGTGAAGCCTGACGATCGGGGCACGCCGACCGCAGCGCCCAGGGCGCGCGGTGACCCGGCGACTGCAGGGCAGGGGGCCGCAGCGCTCAATCTCACCGTCCTGGCCTTCGGCCTCGGCCGCCTCGATCGCTCGCGTCATCGAGCAGGATTCGGCGACGGCCTGCCTTCGGCCACGCCGCCCACCAGGGCGACGTGACGGCCTGCCTACTCGACCAGCTGGGCCCGCTCTGGGCTTGGCGACGCGCGATGGCCTAACGGCCTCGCTGTCGCTTGCGCCTGTCGCTCTTCATCCGGTGCGGCGGGCTGACGGCCTCGCTGCGCGCGCCGCTCCCCATGGGTCGCGACGACGGCCTGCCCGACTGAGAGAGGGGGCGCCGTCGTTTTCGCATCGTGTCATGGGAGCCTGGCCGTCAACGGCCTGAAGGCCGTTTCCCTCCGACGACGGCACTGCCGCCGTCTCCGGTGACCGCCAAGCGCCACCCATGCCTCGAAGCTCCATCGCCGGTCGCTGGGACCGGCTGAAGGAGAAACATCATGGCCAAAGCCAAAACCAAAGTCGAAGCTCCGGTAGTCGAGATCATTCCCGATCCAGTCTGCGAACAACTCGTGGCCTTGGGTCTTGTGCCGAATAGTTACCACCTTGATCTGAACCGCGGCCTCACGGTCCCGGCTGAATTTCGGGTATCAGCCCCATGGAATCTCCCTTCTCGCCTCTTTCAGTTTCCAATCGAGGTCGGAGAGCTGGACTGCAACGGCCAGCGCCGGATTGGGTTGATGCATCCTGGAATGCGGACCCACCCCTATATCCGCCATGTGGAAGACCTCATGGGGCTGTCCATTTCGGAAGTCGGAGCACCGAACCTCGCCGGATACTCCAAATGCCGGATTGCGACCTGGTGGCACGCGGTGGATCTGATGTCAGAGCAACACTGGAAGGATCTGCTGGAAACACGCCAGTTCACCACTGACGATGATATCATTCGGGCTGTCGAGCTCGCGTTGAGCGGCAACCGCATAACCCCTCTGACAGCGAGATCTGTGATGCGTGCCGTTGGGGTGGAAACCTCGGAAGATGCACTGGCATTGCTCTGCAAGTTCGCCGAACCGCAAGAAGTCGTATGCGACGGGGTGACGAGCTGGCCCGTCAACAGAGGTTCGGGTTCGCCGCAGGACCGCGCATGGGGCATTATCCTGGCGATTGAAGCGGGTTGGCTGAAGTTTCGCGCGTGCGGGTTCATTGGTTGGTCCGAACTCGGCCGCTCGCGATATGAGCAAGGTCCTGGTGCGGTGTTCGTGGAAACTCCTTCTGGTCAGGGAGCCTTTGCCTTCTAACCGGGGGCTTCGGCCCCTTTTTTGGCGCTCATGACCATCTGCGACGCCGACCGCAGCGCCCAGGGCGCGCGGTAACCCGGCGACTGCAAAGCAGGGGGCCGCAGCGCTCAATCTCACCGTCCTGGCCTTCGGCCTCGGCCGCCTCGCTCGCTCGCGTCATCGAGCAGGATCCGGCGACGGCCTGCCTTCGGCCACGCCGCCCACCAGGGCGACGTGACGGCCTGCCTACCCGACCAGCTGGGCCCGCTCTGGGCTTTGCGACGCGCGATGGCCTGACGGCCACGCTGTCGCTTGCGCCTGTCGCTCTTCATCCGGTGCGGCGGGCTGACGGCCTCGCTGCGCGCGTCGCCCCTAAATGGGGGGCGACGACGGCCTGCCCGACTGAGAGAGGGCGCGCGCGACTTCCCATCCTGTCACGGGAGCCCCGCAGTCAACGGCCTGGCGGCCGTTCCCCTCCGACGCCGGCGTTGCCGACGCCTCCGGTGACAGCCGGGCGCCCACCCGTGCCTGTCTGGGTGCATCGCGTCCCGCCTCGGGGCCACAACAACAGGAGCCTTTCATGTTCGACACCGCCGCAGAAGCCAAAGCCGCCTTTGAAGCTCTGAATGCTGCAGATCAACACGCGGCTTGGGAGAAGTTCAGCCGGGACGTGGACGAAGGAATGTCGGGTTGGAACCCCTACTATCTCTATCTCAACCCCCTGTTCTGGGACGGCGGGTCGCCGTTCCCTGAAGAGGATGCCGCAGCGCTGGCGGAGTATCTTGAAGACCTGAAGCATGTGGCGGCCTCCGATACCTGGGAAGATCGTTGCATTCGTGCGAACGATCCCGGCGAAGAAGAGTTTTGGAACCGTTTCACACCGGAAGCGGCGGACTTGATGCTGGGCTGTCCCGCATGACCCAGGGGCTTCGGCCCCTTTTTGCGCGCGGGGACCAGGTGCGGCGCCGACCGCAGCGCCCAAGGCGCGCGGTGACCCGGCGACTGCAGAGCAGGGGGCCGCAGCGCTCAATCTCACCGTCCTGGCCTTCGGCCTCGGCCGCCTCGCTCGCTCGCGTCATCGAGCAGGATCCGGCGACGGCCTGCCTTCGGCCACGCCGCCCACCAGGGCGACGTGACGGCCTGCCTACCCGACCAGCTGGGCCCGCTCTGGGCTTTGCGACGCGCGATGGCCTGACGGCCCCGCTGTCGCTTGCGCCTGTCGCAATTCATCCGGTGCGGCGGGCTGACGGCCTCGCTGCGCGCGTCGCCCCTAAATGGGGGGCGACGACGGCCTGCCCGACTGAGAGAGGGCGCACGTCATCTTCGCATCGTATCTCGCGAGCCCGGAAGTCAAAGGCTGCGCCTTTCCCCGGCCTGGTCGTCGCTGCGCTCGACTAGGCCGGTGACTGCCGGGCACCCACGCGAGGTCCGAGGCTCCAATGCCGCTCGCATCGGGTGGCTGCATGGAGTGATATCATGATCGAGACCCTGACTGCCCGGATCGCCTGTTTCGTGTTCGACACACCGCGACTGAACCCGAGCGAGCACTTTGACGGGATCGGGCAAGACGAATGGCCAGCACTGATCGAAGCTCACGCTTCGATAGATCCCGGTCGTGTTCGACCGATCCGCGCCCGGTATTACGATGCGGCTGACAGACATTTCCGGCGTTGGTTCTTCGCCCAGCCGGATCAGTTTCGGCGCATGTATCTCGATGTTCTAGCGATCGTGGCGCAGGACGATGTTTCACCCGCGCATCCGCTCTACCTGGAGCATTGTGATCGTTCGGAGAGAAGTCGGGCGATGGCGATTTCGGCTGAGGAAGGGGAGGCTTAGGCCTCCCCCTTTTTGTGGCCCACTCCGGGCTCGGTCGCCTTGCGGTGGCCTGCCGGCCTCGCTGGCTCCTACGCCTGTCGTTCTCATTCGTAGTCCATTTCATGTCGGGGGGCTCTGCCCCCGTTCGCCGATCAAGGCGACCGCTGACGCGGCTTAGCGTCGGTTTCCCCGGCCTTCACGGCGACGCCGTTTGCAGGCCGGGTGATACCCCTCCGACGCACGACCTATGATCGTTTCACTCCCCCGTCCGCGAGCGGCTGTGCCGCCCACGCTTCGGAAAGCGCGGGCGCACTTCAACTAGGATTTAGCCCTGGGCGCGAACCTCTGCTCGCCGTGCCTGGGTCGGAAAGGGGAGGGTTATGATTTCAACACCACAGGTCACCCGGCACCAACGGGCGCGGGTCTATGCAGCGGCACTGTCGGTCTGTTCCTTTGCTGCTGCTGAAGAGGCCGCATCGTTTGCCGCTGCGCGTTTCCACCTTGGGCGGCGGGCTGAAGCCCGCTTGGTGTGCGAGGCCCTGCGATATGCTGAGGCTTGCGACGGAATCTGGGATCGTCTCGCGGCTCGCGTGGCGCTGGGCTATCTGGTCGATGGTTCCATTCCTGGGCCGCGTTTCATCCGCAATCAGGCTCGTCGGATCGAACGACGCATGAAGCGTCGTCGGGGATAGAGCCATGCAGTTCAAGAGAACAGTTCGACACCCGGAATGGCAGTCAACTACGCGCAAGGAGTCGGCCTACCGCCGCTCCTGTCAGAGGAAACAAGATGCGTTGCCGTTGTTGGCGCCACTGATCGCGGAAAAGCAGCGGCCTGTAGAAGAAGAGTTTGAGCGCCGCCGCGTTGCGTCTTTGGAATGGGAGGCGAGCCGCCGCCGTCAGATCGCAAGCGATTGGCGAGCCGTCCGCAGACGGCTCTTCGATCTCCCCGACTATGCCCGGAAAGCGGTCGTCGACCGCTATCATTCTTCTCGATGGTTTCCCCGAGAGGCGCGTATCCTCTACGCGCTCCTGTGGTCGGAATTGCGCGCTGTTTCGGTTCGACCCGAGGACATGCCGGCAATGGATGCGGCGGGGCGTTTGGCAGAGTGCCAGCGCTTCAACGATATGGCCAGACGCGGAGGTCTGGACGCAGCTCAGGTGCGCGCCCGGTATGCATATTCGCCGGGTGCGATGGCCTTCCTAGCGCCGGGGTTTCAGCCAACAGAAGATGCGTCCGAGCCGCATCTATATCTGCACACTTCGCGCGGTCGATGGTCGATCCTTTTTGACCGGGTTCGGGCCTTTGAGGATTTCAACCACAACTGCGATCCGAGCGGCGAACGCCGCTCCGGGGTTTTCGAAGCGCTGGGCTCTCGGTTCCGGTTCGAGGTGCTCAGTCTCAACCACTGTGACGACGAGCCTGCGGCTGTCGCTTGGAATATTGACCTGTCGCGCCGATGGGTCTGGATCGGCCTAGAGGATGAAACGCCGAACCTAGATCAGGCGACAATTTCAGACGGTTGGTGCTGGCGTCCGAGGCCGCCAGTTCGGTGAACCGACCGGGTTTCTGAGGAGCACCAGGACAGGCTCGAAATCTCAGGCGTGTTGGAAAAGGGAGCGCACTCGGCGTTCCCTTTTTCGTTTGTGCGACCCTCCAGGCTGGCGGGCGGGTTGGGCGATTGAATGATTGCCTGCGGCGCTAAGAGGGCGCGTGTGGGGAGCTGGCGCGAACGAGCAACGTCCTAGAGGCCTCCGGTTCCTTCCCCCGGTCCGCGTCGGCCGTGGCCTCTTGTCGGCCACACCCTTTGACTCACTGGCACATGGTGCTGCGAATTTTCGGGTCGGGATTGCGTTGCCCTGGCGGCTGAGCCGTCTCGGTCAAGCGCTGCTCACGACCCGTTGCCTTCGGCGGCCAGGCGTAGCGGAGAAGCGCGCAGCGCTTCGTCATCTTCATCCGGCCCGGCAGTGGATAGAGGCCGAGGGCCTCTACTGCGCCGGGCGCTCGGTCCCCTCACAAGTGAGGGAAGACCTCGCCGGATACGGAGGGCCACTCGCATGAAGAATGGCGAATGGCCCACTCGTGGGTCATTCAGGAACGCATCGAAGAGATGCGGCACACATTACGCACACCTGCGGGGGGTTATCGCATTGTTTTTGCAGACAAAAAAATCTACGAAAGGTGCCGCACTTCGGACCCCCGGCGTTATTTTCAATATTTACGCCGTTATTACAATGGGTTAAGGTGCCGCACTTCGGACCCCCAAAATAGCGGCTTCTGTCATGCCTTCTGCATTATCCCGGCTCCAAACACGAGTTCCACCAGCCGTCTTTGAGCGGGCCAAAGCCAAGGCGAAGGCCAACGGCAAAACCGTCTCCGACTATCTGGCCGACCTGGTTCGGGCCGACCTCGACGGACACCAGGACTACATGGTCAAGCTCATCGGCCACCGATTGATGATCGTGTCTGTCATGATGACGGCCATGCTGAAGTCGGAAGTCAGCGAAGAAGAATTCGTTCGGATCCGTGCGATTGCCTCACAGTTAGGCGCCGGGGCGTTCGGGCCTTTGCCGCCACGGCCTTTCGACCTACCGGAAGATCTGGCCGCACTCGAAAGCATCAAGGCTCTTCACGAGGCCCTCAGCCACGTGTAGGAGGGGTTTGCCCCTTCCCATCTTGCTTCTGCACCAGCTCCACCTTGGAGACTGGTTTTGGCTCGCCCGAACAACACAACTTTCGCCGCATGGCTCCGTGGTGGACAGACCTTCGGTCACACCGTTGCGATGGTGCATGGTGTTTTCCTTTTCATCGGCAAATGGCTCCTTATCCCCGCCATCTGCTGCTATATCTGGCTGCAGTTCTGGGCCACCGATCTAGAACTTCAATACGGCTTCACAGTCCTTCAGGCGCGTCTCTTCGAATGGTTCGGATCACCCGCACCTGACGAGCTTTCTGTGCCGGTTCCGGGGAGCAATCGTGAAATCTATCACGTCTCCGATATCCCCCATCTCCCCTTCGTTCGTCCGCTGGCCGACGCTTATTTCTCCAAGTTCAAACTTGTCTTCGTCGTCTGGTTCTTTGCCGCCACCAGCCTGATCTCCTTGCAGGCCTTCCTCTTCACCACCTCGGGCAAGGCAAAGCTGAAGACCCGACAGGTCAAGGGGCAGGAAGTCGTGTCGGCTACCAAGCTGCTAAGCGAGGTCCGTGATTTCAATGCGGACGTGGCCAAGGAGAAGGGGCTTCCCCCGGCTAAGCCACTAAGCCTTGTCGGCCTCGACTATCCTCACGACGGAGAGTTCGAACATACGATGATCACCGGAGGCATCGGCTCCGGTAAGTCCGTCGCCATTAAACGTTATCTGGCTTCGCTTCGCGAACGCGGCGACCGGGCCATCATCTATGATCCCGAGGGCGAGTACATTCGCGACTTCTACGACCCCTCGATTGACGTCATCCTAAATCCCTTCGACGACAGATCGCCCAGTTGGTCGCCTTTCTTCGATGCGACGGAACAGGTCGAATGGGATCGTCTTGCGCACGGCATTTTCAAGGATCCGAAGAGCGGTGATCCCTACTGGACCCAAGTCGCTCGCGACCTTTTTTCGTGGACCAGTTACGCTCTTCAGAAACGCTGGCCGAACGCCACACTCCATGATGCCCTGAACCTATTCTTCGGCCCCTCGGACAACCTCAAGGCTATTCTAGGGGACACCCCCGCAGCGAAACACCTTGAGGGCGCTGGCCAGCGCACCTCCTCCCTAGAGTCGATGTTGACCCAGGGGACTACCCCGCTCGTCTATCTGCTCACTCAACGCGAGCCCTTCTCGATCAAGAAATGGATCAACTACCCCGAACGCCGACCGGGCTTCCTTTTCCTATCCGCGCCCGAGTCTCACATCGCCACTATGCGTCCCCTGCTGGGCTTCTGGTCGGACATCGCCATCAGTTCCATCCTGACCAGGATGGCGACAGGTGTTCCGCCTATTCCTACCCACATCATCCTTGACGAGTTCCCGACCCTTGGCCGGGTCGATTCACTTGCTGAGGGTCCGGCTCGTCTCCGCAAACACGGCGGCGCGATGCTCTTCGGGCTGCAACAGGTTTCGCAGCTCAAAGACATCTACGGCACCGAAAGAGCGCTCACCATCATCGGTCAATGCACCAATAAGCTTGTCCTTCGCGCGAACGATCCTGACACCGCAAAGACGATGAGCCTGATGCTTGGCGAGCGCGTCATGCACCGCGTCACGGAGGCTACCACCTACGGCGCCAATACCGTCCGCGACGGCGTCGGCATCACGCCTAAGGAAGAGAAGGAGCCCGTCTTCTCGCCAACTCAGATCATGAACTTCCCGGCCCTCCAGGGCGTCGTGAAGCTCAGCAACCGACGCCCTTCGCGACCCTTCCCAATCGCGACGGTGAAGTTCACGCCTCTGCCGCTTCCACCATTGGCTGAACCCTTCATCGCACTCACTGGCCCTAGCGTTGTGGACCGCTTCATGAACCGAAACGTCCGTCGCTCCGACGGTGCGCAAACGACGAGGGGAGCAGCTGCAGCAGCAACCCATGCCAAGGCGTTGAATGCTGGCGCTTCAGAGGTGGACTCCTCCGAGGGCTCCGCTGCGCAGACCTCTGGCGGTGGACGCCAGGCGTCATTGACATTGGTGGTGGACAACGACGGCAAGAACGTCGGCGCCAGTGGAAAGGGGGAGGGGGCTTCATCTCAGAACCTCGACAAGGCTCCGGATCCTGCATCAAAGGTCACCACCCTAGGGACGAAAGCCGATCAGGCCGAACAGGGTTCGGAGCTGTCAGTGTCGGAGGCCCTGGAGGCTCTTGTTGCGGAAAAGCGTGACGCTGAGGTCACCGCAGATGACGACCAGCCTAAGCAGGACCGGACGGGACGGGGGACCAAGGGCCTCGATCTCGATGACATGATCATCGACGGGCTCTGATCATGCTCAGCATCAGCAGCATCAAGTCCGCAGGCGGCGCCGCTAACTATTACGGCAAAGACGACTATTACGTCACCGGAGAGGCCGACAGCCCCGGACTTACGTGGGGTGGCAAGGGCTCCGAAACCGCGGGCCTTTCCGGGTTGTCCAGCCCGGAACAGTTTCGGTCTGTCCTCAATGGGAGCCACCCGGCTTTCAACGACGGTGAAGTTGGCAAGGTCAACGATCGCCACCGGCCCGGATGGGATCTCACTTTTAGCGCACCCAAGACCGTGTCTGTCATGGCCCTTGTCGGCGGCGATAGACGCTTGCTTGAGGCCCATCGCGAGGCTGTCAAAGATGCCATGGGGTACGTCGAAAAGGATTTCTCGATCACCCGCGTCCGCCAAGGCGATGGCACGGTCAAGGAGGTTCGGACTGGCAATCTCGTGTTCGCCACAACCGAACACCAAACCTCGCGTGCAGGCGACCCGCAGGTTCACTCTCACAACGTCGTGGCAAATCGGACCTACGACAGCGACACCAAGACCTGGCGCGCGCTCGAAACATCGCACCTCTACAAGAATTTCAAGACCCCTGGCCTTGTCTATCAGGCGTCATTGGCCAGCCGCGTCATGGCGCTGGGCTACGACGTTGTGAAGGATAGGGAGGGCACGTTCGAGATCGCGGGCGTCAACCGCGCTAAGGTTGAGGCTTTCTCCCAGCGGCATCTCGACATCGAGGCCAAGATTAAGACCGCGGAACGCGAAAAGGGTCGGCCTCTGACGCCCTCTGAGCGTGAAGTGATGGTGCTGAAGGACAGGCCCAAGAAACTCGATCATCCGCGCCAGGAGTTGGAGGCGCGCTGGCAAGAGACAGCCAAGCAAGTCGGGCTGGACCTCGGATCCATCGTCGGTAACGCCCAAGGCAAGTCGCAGGGACATGATCTGACGCCGCAAACCTCTGGCATCGCCTCCGACGAGGTTTCTGTCAGGGTTGCTCAGCAGCGCGCATCGGCTGGGTACTCGCCTTCAGGGGATGACCAATACTCCAATCCCAACAGCCAGGCACCTCAACGCAAAGGCGCAGCTCGTGCCTTCAGCTATGCCGTGCGCGTTTTCGAGCAGTCCAAAACCGTATTCTCGAAACATGAGGTCCTGGCCGAGGCTATTCGAATTGCTCCAGCGGGGATCACGGCCGGTCAGATTCTAGCCTCCCGTCATGCCCTGCAGGGCGATGGGCGTCTGCAAAAGGCGGACAAGACCGTTCTGGATGGCCTTACAACCAAAAATGCGCTCGCTCTCGAAAGACAGGTCATCTCGCGGATCGAGGCGACCAAGGGTCACGTTACCCCGTCGTTCACCGAGGCGACGGCCCCTGTTCAGATTGCTCGTGCCGAGAATGATCCGTCCGTAGGCATCAAGCTAGATGACAGCCAACGCTCGGCCGCCATCGCAGTGCTCACCAGCGCCGATCGCTATGTGGGCGTTCAGGGGTCGGCCGGCGTCGGCAAGACCACCATGTTCAAGGTGCTCAAGGTCGCCGCCAAGAACGACGAATTCATAGGGCTCGCCGCCCAGCACGACGCCGCCCAGGTGCTCTTCAAAGAAGCTGGCATCGAGAGCCGCACGATTGAATCGTTCCTCCTCAACGTCGAACGGACGGTTGCGCGTGGCGGCGTCGGTCTGGAGAAAATGAGGGCCTCGTACAGTTCAAAGACGCTGCTGGTCGATGAATCGTCCATGCAGAGCAATTCCCAGATGGACCGGCTGCAGCGTGCGGTCGAGGTCACGAATATCAAGCGCGCCATCTTTGTCGGCGACGAACGACAACTCGGGTCGCCTGAAGCGGGCGCGCCTTTCCGTCACGCCCTGGCCAACGGTCTTCAGCATACCGTCATGGACAATATTCGGCGCCAGAAGGATCCCGTTCTGCTGGAAGCCGTGAAGCACCTTTCGAAGGGCAATGTGTCGCCGGCCGTTCGAGGCATTCAGCGGCACATCTCAGCGATCGGCCTCAATGTTGGTGACCGCGACTATGCAAAGGCCATTCATGCGGCCTGGTCCGCTGGTCGAGCCGAGGGCAAGGATCCGCGCATAATCGTCCCGACCAACGCATTGCGCGGGGCGGTGGCCGCCGAGGTGCGAAAGACCCTGATCGAGGAGGGCGTGCTGGGTGATGGCCAGCAGCATGACGCGCTCCGATCTGCACGAATGTCAGGAGCGGCTAAGCACCGCGCCGAAAACTACAGAGAAGGCCACATTCTCGTTTTCCATCGCGCCCATACGGCCAGCGGCGTCAAGCGCGACGCGCATGTGACCGTTGTCGGTCGTGATTTGCGAAACAACGTCCTGCTCCTTCAGGACAAGGCGGGGAAGGGGTTCAACGTCGACCTGGGCGCGATGGAGGCGTCACGTAATTCCTACTTTGAGCCCTATCTGAAGAAAGACCTGGAGGTCCGTCAGGGCGACCAGATGGTCTGGGATCGTCATAGCCAGTCCAAGGACAAGAAGACCGGCGCCGTTGAACGTGAGTTCAAGGTCGGCCAGCGCTTCACCGTTGAAGGGGTCCGTGACGACAAATGGACGATCCGCGATGAAGACGGAAAACAGCACGTTCTCCGCGCTGACGACCCGGCGCTGAAGTTTGTGAGCTACGGCTACGCCGAAACTGCAGACCGTTCCCAGGGCAAGACGTATCGGGACGTGATCGCCGCGCTGGGCTCAAACCACGGCGAGGCGGCTACGGCCAGCCGCCTCTATGTGCAGCTTTCCCGTACTGCCGAGGGGTTCCGCCTGATCACCGATGATGTTCAGCGTCTCACGATGCGGCTGAACAAGCAGGACGGCCTCAACCTGATCGCCAGTCGCGAGCTCTCGTCCGTTGTGCAGGCTATCGCCCAAGACCAGGCTGGCCAGCAGCCCGCGCTTGCAAAAGACGCCACGCTCTCGCCCGCGCCCGGTCAGCAATCGCCCAAAACGCCAGAGACGCCAGACTTGTCCAAGGACGGCGCACCGAAGCAACAGCCGGAGCGGTCGCTTGAGTTGGCGCCACAGAAAACACCTGAGCTCGCCCGGACCAAGGAGCCCGAGAAGGGCAACGACTACAGTTTGTAACCCCCCGACTATCAGCTCGCGGCTGACCTCTTTTATCAGTCGTATTCGCCTCGGCTTTCACCTGGACTGGTTCATTACATGACGACGACCCAAGCTATGCCTGACCATTTGATGAGTAAGATTGCATCAGTCGCGACCGATCTTGCGGCTGGAAGTAGCGTCACGAGCTCTCTGTTTGCGGGCACGTTTTTGTTCTTCCTGATCGAGCACCCCGAAGCGACCGCCGATTTCCTTGATCGCGGCGCGGAGGTGCTCAGCGACTACAATCTCGAATTGCCAGCGGACGGAGCGCTGTCATGATCGAGTGGCAGAGCAAGGCTGCGAGCCGTGCCCGTGCTTTCGGACCAGGCCCGACGCTCAGGGAGAGGTTGGCGCTGCGGCCAATCCACCTCGTGATCCTCGCAGCTCAGGCCGGTGCTTACGTGCTCGTTGGGGCCTTAATCGCCCGCACCGACGATCCGGCTGTCAGGGCCTATGTCGGTGTTCTCTTCGGCACCGTTTGGTTGCTGACCGTAATGGCGACCTGGGCCGGTCGAGCGATCCCATTCTTGTATCCGCGCCCTGTACTGCGGGTGGCGCTAATCGGCTTTCCCGTCTGCCTGGGCCTGTTGGGGCTACTGCAGATCAAACTCGGAAACCCGTTCTAACTGGAACAGTCCCGGTTTCGTATAATCATAATTAGAGGATATTTCCCTTGAACATCAAGGGGTTACCCTTCGGCAAGGCGTTTATGAATGACCTCGAGGACCTTCAGAATGAATAGCAGAGTACAAGTTAGCGACCATAATGGACTTCGGGCATCGGGGTTGGGCTTTGTTATCAGTTCAATGATGCTGGCTTTAGGTATTGCAGTGCATGTGCCGTCATTGACGATTATGGCTCTTACGGCTTGCGGGCTGACCTCTTTGGTCTCGAATAGGTTGCATGATCGGGTTTTGGGTTATTGGGCGAGCACCACTCTTTGGTTTGTCTGTTTTCTATTCGGTGCAATGTCCATAGCTGGTTTTCTTACCAAGAATCCCGCTACGGTTGAGCTGGCTTACCGGCTCGCGCTTGTCGTTCTAGTCAATCAGGTAATAACGGCCGCAGTTGTTGTGGTAATGTTTTTGCGCGTCAAGCGTATGGTCGCTACTCGCGACTACAGCGGGCCATGGCAATGAAGTCGCTTAATCGACCTCGTTTGAATGCGTTCCTTCGGGATCAAAGGACGCCATCTGAAGTCGCGGCTATCATTCGCGAGCTTCAGGCCCTTGATCCAGTAACAGCCGCTCAGGAGGCGGACGTTCTTCTGCGAGCTTTACAGGATAGCGACCAGGGCGACACTGATCGTATGGCGGCGCAGCGCGCCCAGAAGCAAGCCTTCAGGGACTGGAAGGCACTGCGCGAGCCTGCAGGCCAGCCTATGGCGCCCGAGGCGCAACTAAGCGCCTGCGACGAATGGGCGGCCTCGCTTTTCGATGCTTGAGTTTCTTTCCAGGACCACTGTTTCAATGCCCGCAAACGACAATTGCGCCATGCCCGTTGTGCTGTTTGAAGCCCTGCAGGCCCGGCCTGACGCATTAGAAGCTTCCATCATCCGCCAATGGGCCAAGCGCGATCCGCTTGAGGCGGCAATGGCCGCGCACAGCCTGCACACTCGTCTCCGGTTCGGTGACGACGAGATGTGCAGCAGTGCGCCGCAGCGTCCCGAAGTCGACCACATCCTGTCGGTCTGGCGTGCGAAATACCCGCCCGCAGTCAGCCTCCCAGCATCGGAGCGATTGCTTGAGGTCATGTCTCGCTGGGCCGACCAGGAAATCACCCCGTCCCGTTCATCGCTCTCCAATCAATAGAAGGCCTACAAAAATGGAATTTAAGCCCCTCCCCCGTTTCGGCTCAAATGTCGCGCCGAGGCTCGCCGCAAAGGCCAAGGTCGCTACGCTCACCCTGCCTGAGCAGTTGCTGGGAAAGTGTGGTCTGGAAGCTGGTAAGGTCAGCGTCCTGACCGCCGTTGATGGCAGGCACACCTATATTCGTATCGAGTCCACGAAAGACGGCGACTATCGGTTGGTGTCGCGTGGCAAGAGCCTGGTTCTCTCCTCACTGGAGTTGCGGCCGACGCGGCCGACGGCCGATCAGGAAAAAGGCGTCAACCTGGACGTCCATTCGACAGACGATGGACTGACGCTCCGCTTGCCTAGAGACTGGCAACTCCCCCAGGTCGCCTAAGATGTCGGATTCGACCCTCTTTGCCGATGCGCGGCGCCGGGTCGCGATCTCGCAGGTTCTCGGGGTCCAGCTCCTTCATCGTGAGGGAAAGGGACTCCGCGGCCCTTGCCCGATCTGCGCGGCCTCATTGGCGCGCTACAAGGCTGGCGAGAAATGGGCTGGCGCCTTCCAGGTCGAGAAGGATGACACGCGGTGGCGCTGTCATTCGTGCCATCCCAACAGCGGAGACGTGATCGACCTCGAACACGCTCTTCGCGGCAAGGAAGGCCAGACGGCAAGGGACGCCGCCATGCGCCTCCTCAACATGGATATTTCCGAGACGGACAGGAAGCACGTTGACCTCGACAGGACTTTGAAGGCCAACGCCGCGTTACAGGCTTTCAAAAACGAGCAAGCCGTCCGCCTGTGGCGGGACGCGACTGGCGCGGCCGGGACCTTGGCGGAGGTCTATCTACGGTTTCGGGGCTTCCGGGGCCTAGTCCTGCAGAACGCCCTTTCAGTGCTGCGTTTTCATCCGGCCGCCTATCACTCCGGTCGTGGCAAGGAAAAACGATATGCGCCGGCGCTGATCGGATTGATCATGACGCCCTGGGGCCCCACCGGGGGCGTAGCGGTCACCTACCTTGCGAAGGATGGTCAGGGTAAGTCCGACCTTGTTCCTCAAAAGAAGGTTTGGGGGCCAGAGCGCCGCGCGGATCCAAACGGTGTCTTGCGATATGGCGGCGTGTGGCTCGCTCCACCCAACGGCCCAGGTCAGCTGATTGTCGGCGAAGGCATCGAGACGGTTGGATCCGCCGCCATCATGTATGGCGCCCCTGCCCGACCCGTCGCCACCCTGGGGCTGAAGGCCTTGCAGGGCCTCTGGCTCGCTGACGATCTAGGACGGGTCGATCTCTCGGATCTTCGGTCGAACCCGGCGTACCCCGCGTTTGTCTGGCCGAGTCCGCCCGACAACCCGTGGGACGGCCCGATCATATGCCTCGACATGGACAACAACGAGATCCAGGTGAAGGCGCGAACGCATACGGGCTCAGATTTTACGCTGATGAAGCTGGACGGGAGATCCAGGGCCGCTATCTGCGCCATCCTATCGGCTGATGCTTGGTTGAGCGCCGGTTGCACGGGTTGCGCCTTTGCCATTCCGCCATCTGGGATGGATTTGAACGACCAGCTGCAGGCTTCTTTCGCGGGCCTGAGCGACGGACGATTAAGGGTGGCGATGCTCGATCGTTTTCATGATGAAGTCAGGCCCGTTCCCGTCGATCTGGACGCTTAAGAGGCTTGCTCAAGCCCGCTGTAACGATGCGTGGCGTAAAAATGCGCCCAATATGCGCTTAGGGATTCAGTCTGGTATCACTCCACTAGCGCGTGTGATGATTGCATAGTTACGGTTATGCCTGCGCATTCTTATGACCACTTGGAGATTAAAGTTGGATACTCAGATTCCCATTTGGCTTGCCATTCTGGCGGCGGTGCTAGCTGTGGTGGTCGCCAGTGCGGACTTCGGGGGTAAGTTGTTCCCCTCCTCCCAGGTTCCGAATGGTCTGGAACGCCTTAACTCGACCGACGATCCGATCGGCATCTATTTGAATACAGCGACCGGATGCGAGTGGAGCGGTCAGAGTATCCGCTCACTGTCTCAGCATTTGGATGGAAATGGCAACCCGATCTGCCGTGCGAAGTAATAGGACTTACTGATGGCCCGTTCTAGACCAGCAATCCCCTCCCAGGCGCTAGTTGACCCAGTCGACATTGAAATCGGCGGTCGAGTTCGAGCCCGGCGTGAGGCCTTAAGAATAACCCAGGCGCAACTAGCCAATGGCGTCGGCGTCACGTTCCAACAGGTCCAGAAATACGAGCGCGGCAACAACCGTATCTCGTCGGCTCGCCTGCTTCGTATTGCAGCGGTCCTGAAAACTACTGGCTCAGATCTCTTGGGCGAACTGGAGCACGCAAACGGCCCTTCGGCCATGATCGCACAGCCTGGGGCGGCGAGGTTATTAGCCGGTTACAGTATCCTCTCGAGAGATAAGCAGGCGGCGCTACTAACCCTCGTCGAGGGGATGGCCGCGTGAGCCGTGAACGTCCAGTCGCGCGAACGAGAACGTTCAGGGCTTCATTAGTTCGAATACTTACCAACTACGCCTTCCAGGTCTCTGTCCTGGTAGTCGTTCTCTTTGCTGGTTCTTTTCTTTATATCCACACGATGACGAAGGCTGATCTCGTTCGCCAGGCCGCTGAGAAGGCGGCCTACTCTGCGCGGATCGCTGATGATGCAGTCAACGGCTTCACACGAATTGACCGTGGGACATCGGACGTTGCGATCTATCTCGACAACAGGAATGGTTGTGAGTGGCTCGCGATGAAGGGTGGGGTGCTCACCCCACGCACGGCGCCGGACGCTGAAGGTGTGAGCCGACATGTCTGCAATCCTGAGAGATCCGGCCAAGGTGCAGGGAGCGCAGGGATTTGACGGCGATAAACAATAATCAACGAGGAAATGGAGTTCCCGACAATGATACCTGCCCTTCGGCGTGGTTCACGGTGATCCTCCTTCTATTGATCATCCTTGGCCTTTTGGCCCAGGCGCTTATCGGCGTCCTGTCGGATCGTTCGGACACGGTGTCTAGCAAGGCCGGTCAGAACCTCTCGACAACAAAACTTGCCGCGATTGGCTCGCGATCTGGCTGAAAAGGGCCCGCGCATTTAGGCGCGAGCCCTTCCAGTGGAGGATGTCGTGTTACCGCCTGATTGGCGGCACGCGACCTTAGCAAAGAGATCGGGCACTGCAACAGTGACGACGCTGTCAATCAGATCGCAGTTGCCGGCAGAGGCGCTCTACGGACTGTTAAGAGAGGATCGGAGAGCCGAAGTTGACGGCTATGTCTTCGGCCTAGCTCCCGACAACCTGCTATGGGTCACAAATCCCTACGGAATCGACGTGGCGTTTTTAGACTTTACTATCGAGAACTGCAGGCGCTGGATCGAGGCTATCGGCAACGAGGCCGAAGATCGCGAATGGGGCGCCGTCACATGACGGTCCGTTTCGCTTGGGGTGAACACCCGGTTACGCGCCAGCTTCACTGTATTACCTCAGGTGATTTGACCGTGTTGCGCGGGCTGCGGTGTCCTGAATGCCTAAACGCGATCGTACCAGTGCTTCCAGACATACGAGCGAAGCATTTCCGGCATTCTGTCGACCTTAACTGTGGCGGCGGCTTAGAGTCCGTCGCACATCGTGTTGCCAAGCAGATTCTATCGGAGGGGCTGACGCTGCTTTTGCCAGCGCGGATTTGCCGCCGTTGGCCCAATACAAACGGAAGCCTTACTACTGAGACGCTTGCGGCACCTGCCTACGTCACTCTTCAGCAGGGCCGCCAGGAGGTTACTATAGGGAGCGGTCACCGCGTGGACGTAATGACCACTGCACGGAGAGCCAATCGCTCCCCCCACGCGCTCGCCATCGAAATCCATGTCGCACATAAAACCGACAACCCTAAAGGAGCGGCCCTGCGGCACCACGGCTACCATGCGATAGAACTTCACGTTTCGTCCCGACTGGCCCTTATGACTTATGAGGAAGCCAGGGACTATCTTTGTATGACCGCAGGTCGTCGGTGGATTAGTGATCCGACGGGTGACAGATATGCCCGCTTAGCGCGCGCAAAGGCGCGCCCCGCCTTTCGCAATGCCAGGAAGGTCTTCGTCAAAGAACAACGGCGCAGGCTTCGCGCGCAGGCGGACGCGCGGGCGCGGTCCACCAGGGACATCAACGCTGAACTTGCAAATAGAGCCGACGTAAGGAGGCGACAGTGGGCGGAGTTAGATCAGAGACGTAAAAGCGCAGAGATAAGACAGCGCCAGTTGGCCGCGGAGCAAGCCGAAGCTGACGTTAGACGCGAGGGTTTGAAGGCCGAGGCTCACCAGGTCCTCTCGGACTACCAGACAAATGCCAAAACTCGCTGGCAGGCTGAGCCTTTATGCCAGGCCGTATCAATCGTAGATGGAGAGCAGCTCGGCCGTTTCATCGGGATCACTCCTGACGGGATTATTGGCTTCGTCCCTTCGCCCAGGGCATGGCAGGCTGCAGCGCTTTTTGACCTTTTTCTTCGCCCTATAGACAATGGGGACGATGTATTAGACATGGCGCTTGATAGTTGTCCTCGTCGGCCCCGTGATTTGGTCGCGGGCCTTACTCGTTGGATGCGTCAGCGTCACGACTTTATTGTGTGTCGCGATTTCTTTCGATGGGGGGTCGAGGAATATACAGCCGACCCCATTGGAATGCAGCGAATGGAACAACTCAGACATTTTTTTGGCGGCCATTACGGGATAGGAACGCCGTCTCATGTCGCTGATGAGATAGGCTCAGTATGGTATCGTAACATTACTCTATTGCAGTATTGGAGAGATCGTAATCTTGGCCGTGGACAATGGGCTTCCGAGTGACGCAGTCCCTTACGGCTAGGCCCTTGCTATCGGTGTTTCCGAAAGGCGGGTTGTATAGGCTGGGCTTTTCATTTCGGCTTTGAGTGCCCAGCGCCGCGATAGGCCGCCCCTTGCTGGTGAAACTGATCCGCGTCCGAACCGACGGTTCACGTCGTCGATCGCCACCATCAATGCTTCGCGGCGCGGGTCCGGCCGGTCGAATAACGTCCCAGATACATCGGCGGCCGGCACGAGGTCATTGAGCAGAATTCCCGCTTTGGCGTAGCGATAGCCAGGCGCCCACAGCCTGCGCGTCGCCTCTCCTGAAGCACGCACTAGTTCAAGCGTGTCCGCCGTCGGCGCCACGGTTCGCGCGATCCCTGACACGGATCGCGCCGGGCCATCTGAAAACCGGCTCGTGTGCATGAAGACCTGCACATGGGTCGTCTGCACACCGTGCATTCTCAGCTTCTCCCCGGCTCGGGTGGCATAGAAGGCCGTCGCCTGCAGCATTTCATCCAGGGTCGTGATTGGCTTGCCGAATGAACGCGTAACAGCGATCCCTTTTCGCGTCGGCGGCTCCAACTCCAGGTCTGAGCAATGAACGGCGTTCAGCTCGCGCACCAGGCGCTCGCCGGTCAGGCTCAGAACAGCTCGGGCATGGCGAGGGTCCATGTCCCTCAGGTCTGCGGCAGTCGTCAGGCCCAACTTCTTCAGCTTGGTCGTTGACGCTCGGCCGACGCCCCAGACATCCTCGATCGGCAGCAGCCGAAGATAGCGATTGCGAGCCGCCGCCGTGGTCAGGTCGCAGATGCCCTCGAGTTCGGCGCGCTTCTTGGCGAGGTGATTTGCGGCCTTGGCCAGCACTCGCGTCGGGCCCAGCCCAATCCGCGTCGGTATGCCCGTCCAGCGCAGCACACGTGCCTTCATCTCCTTCGAAAGGACGACCGGGTCGGCGACCGACGAAAAATCAAGAAAGGACTCGTCTATCGAATACACCTCAACCTCGTCGGAGAACTGGCGATAAATCTCGTTCACTCTGCGGCTCATGTCGCCATAGAGGACGTAGTTCGAAGATCGGGCCTCGACGCCCTGGGCGGAGCACTGGTCTCTGATCTGGAACCACGGGTCTCCCATCTTCAGTCCGAGCGCTTTGGCTTCGGGCGTCAGGGCTACCGCGCAGCCATCATTGTTCGAAAGGACGATCACTGGTCGCCCTTCAAGGCGTGGATCGAATACCCGTTCACAGCTGCAATAGAAGCTGTTGCCGTCTGACAGGGCATAGACCTTCATCGTGACAACGGGCGGTGCGGGGTCAATGACCAGGTCACCACCCCCCAGATGCTTGCCTCCGAGGTCTCGTCCAATTCGAGTGGCACCATCGCAGGATTGGCGAATTCCAGGGCCAGCCCTCGGCCTCGCTTCACCACGCGTTTGACGCTTGGTTGGCCGTCAATGATCGCTACGACCGCATCCTTGTCTCTCGGCTTCAGGCTGCGGTCGACCACGATGTAATCTCCATCCAGGATGCCGGCGGAAATCATACTTTCACCGGCCACGCGCCACATGAAGGTGCTGATCGGGTTCGTAACGATCAACGAAGCAGGGTCCAGCGCTTCTTCCACATAGTCGTCTGCAGGCGACGGGAACCCCGCACAAACGTGGGCGCCCATCAACGGGATCAGGGGTGCAGCAGGGGCGCTCATTCTTCAGCTCCGTTCCGCGTCCATCAGGGGCGGCGCTCTACGGCGTCCAAACACGGAGTTCAAGCGGTTTGTTCCGCGTTTGTTCTGGAGGGCAGATCTGATCGTCTCGCTGGCCTCGAATGGGTCCGCGCAATGATTATGGCCGTTTGCGCAATATTTTCGCACCATTCCGCAACTCAAATGGCACCGGGCGCCGTTCTCCAGGCAGAGAAAGGTTCAAGGGAACGCCTGCGGCGCAGTGCAGGGGCCCTTCCCGCCTTCGCCTGTGGCTGCAGCCAGGCCCCCTTCCCTTCACTGCCCTTGAGCCTTCCTCTCGGTAGGTTTTTCTCGCCGCCACCGCTCAGCGAGCGGTTGGCCTGCTCTTATTTTGGATCAGGGGGGCGGTGCTCTTCTTCAGGCTTCACCGTTGCATTTCATGTGTGTTCTTGTTAGGTTCTGGTCTTATCCAAGTGGCTTGAGCCGCGCGGTGATTTGGAAGTACCGAACATGAGCCTGCTCGCGGACGTGCAGCACATTGACGCCAACGCGGCGTATCATCCTTCTTTTGCGGGCATTGAGACTCGGGATCGCATTCGCGTTCGGATGCGTGACGGCCTGGTCCATGACGGCGCTTATATGAGCGTCGCCGGCATGGCCTTTCTTCTCACTCGGGTGCCCGGCGATCTCCTGGACACCACGATTGGCCCACTGACTGCCGACCTGGTGGATTCAGTCGAGGTCATCAAAACATGGGCCTCGATATCATCCGAACGGCACCACCATTCCAGGGGCGAGAGATTTCCTGGATCTGAGCCAGTAACAGCTATGGATTTCGAATACCGGCTGCAGCGGTTGGCCCGCGCGATAGGCTCCGAGGTGAACATCGAGCGCAAGGCGCAGCTCGTGCGGCAGTTCGATGATCTTGCAGACCGCATCTCTCTGGCCAGCGGCAAAAGGGCATGGGTCAGGGCTGAAGGCCGCTGGTCGCTAACTTCCAATGCTCCGCCTTCCTTGAAGGATCTGTGGCAAGCCGACGTGGCGTCGCCGTCGTTTATGGCTCGCCCCCGTCCCCAGGACTTCGACCCCGATCCGGCTGTTAGGCGGCGTCGTACCATTGTCCCCGCCAAGGTGATCGCAGATCCGCACTCGATCCCTAATGTCTATCGGGCGCTGCGCGGGGCCGGGCTGAAGGCGCGGATTGCGCTTGCGGGCGACCCTGTATGGCGACGGGCAGAGATCCAGGTCGATCTACGTGATGGGCGCAAAGGGCGGTTCTATGCTTCAGCCAAGCCAGCAGGCGACAGGACGCTATGGCGGCTGGCTTGGGGCGGCAACGAAGGCGCCACTGCCACCCGACAGCGAATATCGGCCCAGCGGCTTCCAGAATACCGAACTCTTGTTGCGCTGATCCCAACTGGTGCGCTGGCCAGCTAGCGCCACTCTGAACCCATCGTTTTCACAGCGCCAAGTGGCCTTTGCCGCGCGGCCTTCGGAAGGACCGAACAGAATGACCAATGCCTTGAGCCCCCATCCCCGACGCTCCGTCTGGATCGGCTATTGCGTCGACGCTGGCTGGAGCTCTGACGAAATCGCAGAGGTTTTCGACCTGGGGGCCGGAACTGCGGAAGCGGAAGACGAAGACGCCGGGGCGGATGACGAGGACGACGTAACTGTTCTCGAACTGCACTGACGGTTAGTCGTAATGCTTACTTCCCGCTCTCAGCGCTGGCGCGAACGACGCACCCGTTTCGTTCAAGCTAGTTCGACTATTCGTGTTTCGGATTACGCCGTTGATTTGATCGACTGCGACCGTCAGGCGAGGCCTTTTGTGGAGGCTCACCATTACTCTAGCAGCTTTCCGGCCTCGCGCTTGTCGGTCGGCTTGTTCGACCAGACCGGCCGGAAGGCTCGTCTTGTAGGTGTTGCCACCTACTCCGTTCCAATGAACAACAAGGTTGTCCCCGTCCATACAGGCGTTGACGCAAACGCCGGGGCCGAGCTGGGGCGCTTTGTGCTTTTGGACGACGTGGCAGGGAACGGCGAAACCTTTTTCCTATCGCGTGCCAATAGGCTTCTCCGGCAGACCAAGCCCGAGATTATTAGCGTTGTATCATACGCTGATCCCATCGAGCGCCGTGACGCTTCTGGCCAGGTCATCAAGCCGGGTCACATAGGGCGGGTCTATCAGGCAATGTCCGCGCAATATCGAGGGCGCGCAGGTCCGCGCACCCACCACGTATTGCCTTCCGGGCAGATATTTTCCGGGCGGGCGGCGTCGAAGATCCAGAACCGAGAGCAGGGTTACCGATACGCTGTCGACCAACTTGTTCGGGCGGGCGCACCAGCGCCCCCCTCGGCCGACGACTTGCGAGAGTGGTACGCGGGCCTGATTGCCAGTGGCTTCCTCGGACGCCGCAGGCACCCGGGCAACCACGTCTATGTTTTTCCTTTGACGCACGCTGCGCGTCTGGCTGGACGGGCAAAGACCGTTCGCGCCTATCCGGCGGATATTCACTGATGGGTCAGTTTTCTACAATCGAATGGTGCGACCACACGTTCAATCCGTGGATGGGATGCACAAAGGTCAGTCCGGCTTGCGATCACTGCTATGCAGAACAGCGGATGGACCATCGGCTTAAGCGGGTCAGCTGGGGCCCCGGCGCGGCGCGTGTTCGCACAAGCGACAATAACTGGAAAGACCCGCGCAAATGGGACCGAGCCGCAGCCCAGGACGACAACCGTCCGTTCGTGTTCTGCGCTTCCCTGGCCGATGTTTTCGACAACGAGGTTGACCCAGCTTGGCGTAAGGATCTCTTCGACCTGATCGAGGCGACGCCGAATCTGGTGTGGCTGCTGCTCACGAAGCGGATTGGCAACGTCCTCAAGATGACCGATCCCGCACGAGGTGGGCACGCCCTACCTCGCAACGTCGCTATCGGCGCGACAATGGCGAACCAGGCTGAATACGACCGCGACCGGCTCAAGCTTGTGGCCGTGGCCGCCCAGCGATCACCGCTTTTCACGTTTGCCAGTTTCGAGCCGTTGCTTGGCCCTGTGGTCCTCGATCGGAACGCCCCTGACTGGATTATCGTCGGCGGCGAAAGCGGACCGAATGCGAGGCGGATGGATCCCGCCTGGCCGCGCTCGATGCGCGGCCAGTGCCTAGACCTTGGACGCGTGTTCAACTTCAAGCAGAACGGCGGCCGGGGTGCTGACAAAGGCGGCGCTGAGCTGGATGGCCAGACTTACTTCGACAGGCCGAAGATCGCAAAGGTGGCGCAATGACGCCCGGATCCGACCTGGTGCTCGCTGCGCCCCTCGAACTGATCGAGGGCCACCGTAACGAAAGCCTGCGCCTCTTCGGCGAGGCATTCGACATGATCGAGCTTGCCCTTGAACACATGGCAAAGGCAGCGCCTTCACAGCCCACCCCCTATTTTCGTGGCACTGGCCAGCGCCTTTCTGAACGAGGGCCGCAGGGCCGGGCGCGATTCCTGAAGGAGACGCGGCAGGACCTCGATCGGGCGGCATGGCGTCATCTTCTGTCTGTCAGCGGCATGGAGCGGCTCATGGACCAGACGACCAAGAAGCAGTTTGAGGCCCAGCTCCGGGACGATCCCCCAGAAGTTTCGGCTGACACATGCCGCGCTACGATGGGGGGGCTCTTCGCGGATGCGCCCACCATCTTCAAGCGCGGGATCGCTGAATCCTTTTCAAGCCTCGACCGCAGGTTCAAGTCTCACGATGGCTTTAAGATTGGGTCGCGGATCGTGCTCACTCGTGCATTCAACGAACACGGCTCCTGGGCCTACGGATATGGAGCTGAGGCAAAGTTCCGGGACGTCGAGCGGACCTTCTACGTGCTCGATAGGAAACAACATCCTGATCGCGGCGACGGAATCTTGGGTGTGATCGACGCTGCTCGGCCGAGCAGCTTGCACGCTAGCGCTTTCGCGGCCGAGGACGATTATTTTCGGGTGCGCGTCTTCAAAAACGGGAACCTTCATGTGTGGTTCAAGCGGGATGACCTCTTACTGAAGGTCAACGAGCTCCTGGCCGACTACTACGGCGCCGTACTCGCTGATAGCCGTCAGAAGAAAGCAGCCGCACCAGAGCAGCGCGCTCCCGCACGCCATTTCAGCTACTTCCCGACACCCGATGCCCCCGCGGCCGAGGTCATGGATGCGGCTATGATCAAAGACGGCATGAGCGTGCTCGAGCCCAGCGCTGGGTGCGGTAATCTCGCCCGCCGTGCCATCGACGCCGGCGCGCAGGTGACGGTCGTGGAGCTCGATCAACAACACATCGGGAAGCTGCAGGATCTCGCCGGCGTCGTTCGGGTGATCCATGATGATTTCCTCGCTCAGGATCCGTCAGTGATCGGGCGGTTCGACCGCGTCATCATGAACCCACCATTCTGCGACGGCCGAGACGTTGACCACGTTAGGCACGCCCTGCGTTTTGTCGCACCAGGTGGGCGCCTCGTGGCCATCATGTCAGCCGGGATCGTCTTCAAGGAAGACGCTGACTATGTCGAGTTGCGCTCGTTGATCGAGGCATCGGGTGGACGGATCCGTGATCTACCCGCTCGATCGTTCGCGAGCGTCGGCACGAACATCAACACCTGCATCGTCACAATTCCAGTGAGAGGTTCATGATGCCCCTGTCAGACGAAGCCAAAAAGGGAATACCCGTTGGCATGGTCGTGGCTGCAGCTCAGATTGTTGATCATGACGACACCCTGGCTGCAGAGGTGCTCGAAGAAGCAGGGCTTACGACAGCAGCCGAGATGAGAGCGGCGGGTTGCGATCCTTATGACATCGAGAAGCTGCGGCCACTCCTGAAGGACATTGCCCGCAGGGCGTCTCTTCGCCAGAAGTCCTGACGAAGCGATTTCATTGATAGGGTCAGCCTCTATGGCGGATATTCAACCCGACAGTTCTGCAGAGGAACTCGCGCTGCAGGGCGCCTGCAGTCGGCTGTGGGGCGAACATTGGGCTATCCCCCTGTCCGATTTAACTGGGATCGCGCCCAGGACATGCAAACGGGTGCGGGCGAGCATTCTTGCTGGCATCCCAGATCCGCGAGCCATTGGGCTTCTGGCTGCACTTCGGCAAAGCCTTGAAGAGATTCAAGCCGGGGTATCTGTGGGCGCCGGGCCAAGGCCCGCAGGAGACTAGGAATGGTTCAAGGGGACGCCTGCGGCGCAGTGCAGGGGCCCTTCCCGCCTTCGCCTGCGGCTGCAGCCAGGCCCCTTCCCTTCACTGCCCTTGAGCCTTCCTCTCGGTAGGTTTTTTCTCGCCGCCACCGCTCAGGGAGCGGTTGGCCTGCTCTAATTCAGAATCGGTTTTGTTTCAGTTCCGTTCAGCGATGCTGAGTGCGGGGCCGTCCGCGCGATAGATCAGGACTACGTCGGGATCGGTTCGCGTGCAGGCGAACCAGAGGGGGCCTTCATCGGGCTCGATGCAATCCGTCGCATCAGCAATGGTTGGGCCCGCGAAGTCGGCGTTCCAGCCTTTAGAGCCCTCGTAGGGTCGAAGATGGTAGCTGTCGGTGCCTTCAGGGATCGGGCCAGCAGCTCGCCATGCTCCGTCGATCCATTCCACTCGCACGTCACCCAGGACCGTGAGCGATGAGGCGCTAAACGTCTCACCGTCTGCTGCAGCTTCGGGGCGTTCCCACTGTTCATCAGGCTTGGAAAGCCATTCCGCCCAGGACTGCAGTCGGCAATCACAGGGCACCACCTCGTCGGAATATCTGTCGATGTAGTATAGAGTTTCGGTCATCGCGCCCTCGGTTTGTCGCTGAATTCAAAAGGGCGACTGAACCGGATCAGCCGCCCCCCCCCTTTGTCCAATCGGGTTTACCGCTTCCAGGCGAGGCCGGGGATTTCAGGTTCACCCTCGATCAGCACGGCAGAGGCTCCTGAAGCCCCTTCCATCGCAAAAACGGTGTCCTTCAGCATCCGTTCGGTAAACTCCTGTGGGGTGCCGACCAGACGGCCTGCGACCGCACGTCCAAAGCGCTGGGACAGCCCGCCGCCAGATTCAGCCGTGTCATTGACGAACAGATTGAGGTGGTAGCCTTGGCGTTGATCATTCGCATAGGGGAAGAGGCAGAGCGTCGCCCGCATCTGCTGGCTCCCTGAAATAGATCTCGTCAGGTTGGCGACCCACACGGCGCCGTCGCACGTCGCGATCATAAACGACTGGGCGCTGACGCCTCCCAGGGCCGCCAGCGCGCCGAGACGGCTATTCTCTCCCAGCGGATTTTCGAGCTTAAAGCGGCCAGGGCGTTCCGGCGTCTGGACGGCGATCGGGCGCGAGGTATTCAAGTCGGAGGCATATCCGCTCAGGGCACGCTCTGCAGCGTCGATAAGGCGAGCCTTTGGGGCATCGGTCTGCAGGTCGATCACCGCGTAGGCCTGATACGAGCGGCTTCTGTTTTGCGCTTCGGCGGCCGAGGCCATGCCGACGCCGACGACGGCGGCCAGGGCCAGGGCTTTAAGGGAGTTCTTCATGTGCATCTCCTGCTATGCTTAGCTGTAATACATGCCCGACATATGCGGGTTCTAGGTTGCGGCTGCAGATTTCATCGCGTGTGATTTCGGGTTGCGCTGACTAGCGGGGGTTGAGAAACTGTGTCAGAACATTCGGAGAACATTGCTCAAGGAGGAGCTGACATGAATACGAGTCCTGGAATGCAGCTCGACCCCCGTGCTCAGGCGACGATGAATGCCCTGGCAGGCGTGGTTCTTGACCCAAAGATCCATCGCACCAACTGCATAGTCGGCATCTGCATCTGCAGTGTCTTCATCTCGATTTTCTTTCTGATCGGACTTGGCGCGACAGTGATTGGTTTCCTGGGCGGCGGCTGGGTCGCCGGCCTTGTTGGGCTATCGTTCTTCCTCTTTCCCGGCATTTTCGCCGGGATCCCGATTTTCATCGTCTTCAGGTTGCTGCGGATTATGAAGGCGTTGCCAAAATAGACTTAGCTCTTCGCAAGGCCTGAGGGGGGCGCTGCTCACGCAGCGCCCCCTTTTCATTGTCCACGGTAACGCCGACCCAATCGCCCACCAGCATTTTGGGCGGCCTGGTGGCCTTGGGGGTGCGCTCCTTCGCGGTCAAACAGCGCGCCGGTCGCGTTGGCGAGCACACGAGTCTTAGGATCGACATCGCTAAATACTTCACCCAATGCACGGCCGCCGCCTTTGGCGAAGTCAGGCGTCCGCCGTGCAGCCAGTGCCTCTCCTACAGCAGCGGTGTCACCACGGATGCTGTCCCGGAGCGGAGACGAGAAACCGGGCTGAAGGGCTGAGGGACCCGCCCATCCTGGTCCGGGTGCTGCAGCCTCGGGCGGTTGAATTTCCATGCTTCTCAGCCCGCTTCCAGACGGTCTCGCTGTTGATTGAGATGGCGTTGTGTTTGACGTCGCCTGTGCTGGTTCGTCCATTCGGAAGCTTTCGCCAGGACGGCCTTCTGATCCGCGCCCAAGGCCGGCCTTCAGGTCTGCGCCGGTCACCTCCTGAAGAACACGAACAGGTCCGGGATCGGCAGCTTCTGCCTTCTGAGCAAGGTTCTGATTGCGTTCGATCAGTTCGGGCGTGTCGATGCGGGTCGCCATGTCCCTGTGGAAACTGCCTGTGACCTCGTGAACCAGGTTCATATCGGCCATGGAATGGCCTGCAAGGATACCTCTCGCCCTGTCTGCGTCGATTTCGGCACCGTAGGCGTCTCGGCGGCCGACCAGTTGGTTGATCGCGTAGCCTTCAAACGCATTGGCATAATTGATCTCGGCCGAGGCCCCTTGGCTCCGGGTTAGATCTGCTCGTTCCTCATATGCACGGGCCAGCCCCTCAGCACGACTAATAGCGTCCGTTACTGAGCGCGAGGAGGTGAATGTGTCAGTTCGCTTAAGCGCTTCAGACGTTGAGGCACTTTGCGTTCTAGAAAAGGCCTCTGAGGCGTAGTTGGCCGTTGATTGGTCAAAGCGGTCAGTGAAGGATTGGCTAGACAACGAGGCACGAGCCGCATTGAGCGCGTCGGTTTCTGAGGCTGTCGATGACCTGGAACCGCTGGCGCTCATGCTCAGCTTACCGCCAGCCGACACGTCGATACCAGCCTGCTTGAAGATCCCGGAGCTGAGCCCGGCTTGCCCATACGCTTCAAGGGCGGTTGCTGCGACGATGGCTTTGGCGTCTTGGTGTTGGATGCCGAAGTTTCTGGATAGAGTTTGAGCCTGGCTATCCATCTGCTGTTCCGTTGCACCCCAGCTTTCCCGGTTATCTCGGCCCTGTGTCCAGGTTGACGAGGTTCCCTTCGCCCAGTTTTGCGTGAACTCGGTTAGCTCCGATCCGGCTCTGGTCCTTGCTTCGGAATATGAGTGCTGAATATCGACCGACTCTTGCCGCCGTTCAGACGCGGCCTGGACCGCGGCTGCGGATATTCCCTCGCTATGTCGGACATTCACCGCCGTTTGAGACTGTGCAGCCTTCGTCACGCTGACAGATCCGTCGGCGTTGGTTTCGATCCGGTTCAGCCCACTATCGACATAGCCGGTACGGCCAAAGTCGAGCTCGGCCGACGTGCTCTGGCGCATCCCAGACAGGTTGTTGAACGAATGGTTCGCATAGGCCGTGTTGCCGATGCTGACATTGCCAGTGGTGGCTGTTCCCGCCGCCGCCTCGGCGCCGCCCCTGAAGCTCGCCATGAAGGATTCACCGCCCTTGCCGACAGCTGCAGCGCCGGCAAATGCAATGGTCGAAGCCAAGACAGGGATCGAGAGAGACAGATAGCCAGCAAGCGATGCGATCTCCGCATTCAGCCCGCTAACGGCCTCCAGGTTCGCAAGTTTCAGCCCCGCCGTCGCGCCGGGAATGTATGTTGCAGCCGCGGTATCGACGGCCGATTTCCACATCATGATCGTGTGGAGGATCACGTACATCGGACCCCAGAGCTGCAGGTATAGGAACCCGCCGAAATAGCCCTGCATGATCCGCATCGTCATGCCTGGCAGGAGCATGGCCGGGAAGATCACCGGGAAGATCCCGAGGATGAGCAACTCTGTAAGAATCTTCAGAAGCGGCACGGCTTTTTCTGCGACGCCGCCCATAAGGCGTTGCTGGTTGCGGGTGTGAAGCTCAGCCTGCGTTTCCGCAAAGACTCCCATCGCGTCGTTACCGGCCTCCGCCGAGAAACCTGGCACGCCGCGCCGCACTGCATTGATCATCAAGACCTGCTGGAAGGTGTTGGTGGCGTCGCGGGATGCCCCGACCATCATTGGGTGCAGGGCGCCCATTTCCTGAAGAAATGCACTCTGAAGCTGAGACTCGGGCAGTTCCGGCCGAAGCCGCTTTTGGAACAGGCTGATGGAGCTCGAAAGCGTAGCGCTCCATTCGGAGTTCAGACGTTGGGCCGCCGTGGTGCAGCTGATGATATCCGAGCTTCCCGAGGTGTTCACGTATTCCAGCGAGCGGCCAGGGTTCGTGCCTCTTGTGACTGTCACGTAGGTCCAAAGGTCGTTCTGTCTCGCCAGCTCCCCGGCTGTGTAATGCCCCTCCAGAAGGTCGTAATAGATGCAGCCTTTGACGAAGCTACGAAGGTTTTGGTCAAAGCGCGGATCTGAGATCTGAGCCGTCCGCAGACGTTCGAACACCTTCGCGCCGAAGATCATTCCTGTCTTCGTATAGGCCACGTCTGCAGGCTGCGAGTAGGCCTGCTCCGCGAGCTTCGTCACCCGGTCGCCCACCTTGAACGTGATGCTGCTGACGACGGCCAGGGCAATCGGCACATTCGCCACATCCGCGCCCGTCAAAGATGGGTCGAAGCGATCCGTAATGTGGACCTGCGCCTTCGGCACCCACATCAGGTTGAAGATCACCATAGAGGTCAGGAACCACTTGAACGCCGACTTCACGTCGAGGTCGAAGGCCATTTTGAAAATGGTGATGATCAGCCCGAGCAGCATCGCAATGCGAAGCAGCGTCGAGAGGCCATTGGCGCCCGACATAAGCGCGACGCCCTGGAGGACATCGCGGTAGATGGCGCCGCCGCCGTAAACAACGATCTCGTGCATCTGTCTTATCCAGCCGGGACAAGGTTTGAGGCGAAGGTGACGCTATCAGCGATCCGGCTACCGACACGCGCGGCGATCACGCGTTCGGCCGCCTGCGATCGGGCAATCATCGCCTCGACCGAAGTCGTCTGTCCGCGAAGCAACATCTGCTTTTCTGTCAGTTGGCTGCGCAGCTGGTCGATGCTCGCTCGCCAGTCGCGAAGCTGCTCCTGGTCGATGCCCTGCAGATTGCGGGATCCAGCTTCGAGCTGCGACACCGACCGCTCAATCCATGTGATTGTCAGATCGAGCGCGATGATGTCCGAATACTGAGCCATTGTGTTGCCGGCCAGCGATCGTTCATGCGCAACGAAGACGCTGGCCATCTTATAGACCGGCAGCGTGACCATGTTCAGGAAGTCTTGCTCTTCAGCCGATAGCGCTTGTCGAGCCTGGATCTTGGTCGTGATCGAACGCAGCATGACCTCAACCCGGCGACGCAGGGCTGCAGACTGAGAAACCGTTTCGGTCTTTCCAAACTTCACCGGCTGGAGGCAGGCTTCGAGTTCGTTGCATTGGTGAAGACGCAACGGTCCGCCATCGAGCAGTTTTGTGATGACGCCGTCATCCGATCCGACACCAGGCAGCACGTCCACGATGCAACCGTTGTCGTTAGGGCACCGATAGATGATCGTGCCGGTCAGCGTCATGAAGAGCTCTGCAAGGCCACGGTCACTCTTGAGGAGGGGGTGCTGCTTTGAGGCTTCCCACGCCAGGTTCTTGTTGATCGGCAGGACTGCCTTATCGGCGTCTGGCAGTTGATTCAGGTTCTGCGTCAGGTTTTTTCCGCAGCCGTGCTTTGCGGCAACCCGGTCCGAAAAATAACCCCTGTGCGTCGAGAGGTCCTGACAGATCTGGTTGGACGCTGTGTCCGAACGACCCCACAGGCCGCCGACAAGCGTCTGGGCCTGCTGGCAGCTGTTCATGTTGAACTGGTTCACGTCATTCGCGAGCTTCGATAGGCTCTCGATCTGGTCAGCGACGATCGGAGAAAGCGTCTTGAGCGCCAGCATGAAGGCATAGGAGATTGCGTTGGAAGCGATCGCCTTCATCTGTGCGACGATCTGGTCAGAGTTGATGAAGCTGAACCCGCCGCTGAATATGTCGATCCCGCCGCACCCTGCCCTTACGGAGGGCATTTGGATTGACGCGATCTGCGACGTTTCCTGGGGTCCACGGAAAGCGGCGTTGCCGAGGGTGTAATAGCCCGCACTTTGCCCCTGGTAGGCGGTAGGGCCCGTGATGTTCGCAGATCCCAGAGAGCTCGACCAATAGGCGTTCATGCTGGAGTTCACGTCAGCCTGAACATTGGCCGTCCAGCATAGAACCGTCGTGGACGTGGCGACCGCCAGGGCGATGTTGCGGGTCTTTTTGAAGATCGAGGACTTGGCCAT